>NZ_JBEPDB010000017.1:0-128736 GCF_040300025.1 Dactylosporangium sp. NPDC000555
GGGCAGACGGGAGCGACTCTGCAATCCAGCGCGGCCAGCTCAATCCCGACAGCCAGCACTTCGGACAAGCCACTTCCCGGACCCGCCACAACCCACTCTAGAACACCGTCTCTGGCGGCCTCTTGACACAGAGGGGTGCCAGGACAGGAAGCCTCGGCCTTTCGGAAGCTGGTCACGGCCGCTGACGCGCTCGGGCTGCCCGTCGCGCACCATCGGCGGCAGATGAGGACGGCGGTGGCTTGGGTGGGTGGCCAGATGGGCCGTAACGCCTCGCGCCAGGCCGCGTGCAGCTCAGGGTCGGCCCCGGCCCATTCCACGACGACATTCGTCCAAGACTGATAGTCGGCAGCCCATGCATCATCCCTGCATGCGTGAGTACGACGTTGAGCAGTCGCAGGCGATGCATGTGGTCCACGACGGCCCGCGGCAGGCGCCGCCGCTGTTGCTCATCCACGGATCGGGGTTCTCGGGCGGCTCCTGGAGCCCGGTGGTCCCGGCACTGGCCGGCTACCATCACGTCATCCGGGTTGACCTCCCGGGCTGCGGCCAGTCCCCGCCCGGGCTGTCATACGACGTGCCCGTGCAGGCGGGCTGGGTGGCGGCGCTGCTCGACGACCTCGGCCTTCGTCGGGTCGCCACGGTCGGGCACTCCAGCGGCGGGTACGTCGCCACCGCCCTTGGCCACGGTGGCGGTGGCCTGCTGGGTGTACCAGCTCGGCTGGTTGTTCCACGTCGTGGCCACGTTCGGCACGGCCGTCGACCACACCTCGAACGGGGTCGGCGTGCACGTCGCGGCGTAGGTCTCGGTCAGGTCGAGCGTCGCGGAGATGACGTACTTCCCGGCCAGGCCGCTGCTCGTCAGATCGTAGGAGAAGAACGAGCGGAACTTGCTGATGCCGTCCCACGATCCCACGTAGGCGTCGTCAGGGGTGTTCCAGAATGCGGTGTCTGGTGCCGCCGAGTTGACCACCGCGTACCCGGCCCGGTTCACGGTCAGGCCCGGGTCGATTGAGATTGGGAACGTAACATTCGGGTCGCTCAGCATGGAGGCGTCCGGCGTCACGGTCAGCGTGGACCCGGCGACCTTCGCCGCCATGACCCGGCCGCGCCGGATGCCGGACGCGGCCGTGCGGGATGCGGCATCCCACATCGAAGGTGTACTGCCGACAAAGGCGATCCTCCCGCCGCCGTCGGTCACCGCGAGGTTCCCGGCCGCGTCGGTGGCGGCCGTCAGCCCCTTACCCGACGTCGGGAAGACGAGCTGACGCAGCTTCGGGTCGGCGGCCGCCTTGGCGGTCTTCACGAGCAGCACCTCGGCGAAGCCGTCGACGTCGGCGCGCAGCTCCAGGTCGACGCCCGGCAGCACATCGCCGTAGCGGGCGGTGTGGCCATTGAGTACCGGGACCGGGCAGCGGACCGATCGGCGAGTCCGCGCTCCACGAGCCGCCGTCCTGGGTGAGCGTTACCATCGGGCCGCTGCCGCCGCCGGAGAACGACACCTGCGCGGAGGCTGCCTTCGCAGCGAACCGGCCGTCGCCCTGCGGGATAAGCATTGCATCGATTGACGCCCATGTCTCGCCGCGGTTGACACGGACCGGCCGGAACCGGTGCTCGAGCCGACGGTACCGGCCGCCGTCGCGAACGCCTGGTCGGTCTCAGTGGTCATGTCGGCGATCTGCACGCGCCCACCGCAGGCCCGCGCGGTGACAAGCGCGGCGTTACGGTCCGGCCGCGAACTCCCGCGGCGGGCGCCCGTTGCCCGCCGTCGCGTCCTCCGACGAACAGCCCGCCACCGAGACGACGCCCGCGGCAAGACCGGTGAGCAGCAGCTGACGCCGAGTGAGCACGATCGGTTTCCTTCCCCGCGGGTGCGCCACCGTCCGCCGGGCCGGGGCGGCGCCAGCCTAGCGAGCACCGGTCCGCGAGGGCGACGTCCATATGATTGGATCGACCGGAGTTCCCGCGGCGGCGCAGCGGTTGACAGCGGCAGGAGGTAGCGGCAGGTGACGACCGACTCCCAAGGGCCGGTTCGGGCTTCGGCCCGTGTCGGTGTCGAACCCGCGTCCGACCCGTCCCCGGCGACCCTTGCCCCGCGGCGGCGCCCCAGCCACCTCGGGCCGATCCACGTGCTGCAGGTCGTTGCCGTCGAGGCGGCGATACTCGGCCTGCTCGCCGCACTCGACCAGGGTGTCCTGGTCATCGTGCCGGTCGCGCTCGCCGGGCTGCTCATCGCCGTCGTCGCCCTCGGCCGGCAGAAGAGCCGCTGGTGGCTGGAGCGCCGGGTCCTCGCGTGGCACTTCAACCGCCGCGCGAAGCGGCGCCCCGCCGGGCCGGTCACGGACCCGCGGCTCGCCCCGCTGCGCACGCTCGCGCCGCGGCTGACCGTCCAGGACGTGCCGGTGTCCGACGACTCTGTGATCGGGGTGGCCCGCGACGACGCCGGCTGGTTCGCGGTGGCGGAGGTCACCCCGGCGGCGGCGATGGCCGACGGGCCGTCCGGGCACCTGCCGCTGGAGTCGCTCGTCACCACGCTCACCGGCACCGGCCAGCCCGGCTCCGCCCTGCAGGTGGTCACGCACACCCTCGGCTCCCCCAGCCACGACCTGCAGCAGGCGCTGCCGGCCGCGTACTCCTACCGGGAGCTGGTCCAGCGCTTCGGTACCGCCCCGATCCCGGCCGACCGAGTCACCTGGGTCGCCGTCCGCCTCGACGCGCGGGCCCTCGCCGAAGCCGGCGCGGAGAGCGCCGAGAACGCCGTCGACGTCGTCGCGGCGATGCTCCGCAAGGTCGCGCGGACCCTGCGCGGGGCCGGGGTCAACGTGCGGATCCTCGACCGTGGCGGGGTCCTGACGGCCCTGGAGCGCTCCTGCGACCTGCAGCGCACCGACGACACGGCGCCGCCGCCCCAGCCGCGGGAGACGTGGGACGCGTGGCACTCCGCGGGCCTTGCCCACCGGTCCTACTGGGTGCAGGACTGGCCCGCGATCAACCAGGACGGGGCCGTCGGCGCCCTCGGTGACCAGCTTGCCGCCGTGCCCGGCTCGTTCACCAGCGTGGCGTTCGTCATCGTCCCCGGTGCCGCCGCCGACGCCCAGGTCGACGTCAGGTGTCTGGTACGCATCGCGGCACCCGCCGAGACGATCGCCGCCGTCTGCCAGGTCCTCGAAGGCGGCACCCACGGCGCGCACCTTCTCCCGCTCGACGGCGAGCAGGGTCCTGCCACATATGCGACCGCGCCGACGGGCGGAGGGCCCCGATGACCCGCCCCATCGAACCGGTTCAGCAGCGCGGCGTCCTCGGCGCACCCACACCGGCTCCCGGACCTGCCCAGGGGCAGCCGGCAGGGCAGGCGGGCGGGCAGGCGCCCCACGTGCGGGTCGCCGGGCCGCAGGCGGCACCCGGCACACAGGCCCAGCCCGACGCCGGGAGCGCCGCCGAAGCCCATGCAGCCGCCGAGGCGGAGGCCGAGGCGTCGGCGCAGACCCTGCGGGTCGCGGGGCTCGTCGCCGCCGCCCCGATGCCACCGTCCGGCCCGCCGGGCGGCACCGTCTACGGCAACCGTGACGACGAACGCGACGCCGCTCCTGGCGGCAGACAGCCTGGGCTGCGCATCGGCTGGCACACCGCGTCGCTGACCGCGCTCAACATGATGGGCGTCAGGTCGGCCGGCACCGGGCTCGTCCTCGGCGCGGACCACAGCCAGCAGCCGGTCCCGATCCGGCTGTTCCGGCCCGAACCCACCCGCGTCACGCTCGTCGGCGGGGTGTGGGCGGCGCAGATGCTCGCGTTCCGGGCCCTGGCGCTCGGCTCGCAGATCGTCGTGATGACGGTCGACCCGGCCGCGTGGCATGGCTTCGGCGAACGGGCCGTCAGCCGCGCCGACCGGGTCGCGGTCCTGCACGGTGAGCAGCCGGCCACCATCACCGCGACCGCCCGCCGGCCCGTCCTCGTCGTGCACGACCTCGGCACCACCGGCCCGTCGAACCCACCGGCGGCCGGGCCGTGGCAGACGCAGCTGACCGTCCTGCGGCGGCTCGAGGAGCCCGGCGCGCCCGCGGTGCGGTCGTGCGATCTCGTGGTCCTGCAACGGTTGCACACCACCGAGGCCGCGGTCGCCGGGACGGCGTTGCAGTTGGACCCGCAGACCGTGCAGCGGCTGCAGATGCTGGAGAACGAGATGCTCGCGCTCATCGGTGGCGGCGCCAACCGGTACCTGTGGCTGCACCCCACGTCGACGGAGCGTCAGACCATGGGCAACGCATGTCGATGAGTACGTTGCGCTTCCGGGCGTTCTGTTACGTTGTTCGCCGTCGTCGCCGTCTGTGCAGCCATGACGCAGTGAGGAGATCGCCGTGACGCCCCGGATCGGCATCGGGCTGGCCCGAGTGACCGTCGCCACCCCGAAACGGCGCATCGACGTCGCACTGCCCGACAACGCCATCGTCGCGGAGCTCCTGCCGCACCTGCTGCGCCACGCGGGTGAGGACATGGGCGACACCGACCACAACTCCGGCTGGGTGCTGCGCCGGGCCACCGGCGCGCTCGTCGAGCCGGCCCGCAACCTGACCGTCCAGGGGGTCCGCGACGGCGAGATCCTGCACCTCATGCCGGGGCGTACCGACTGGCCGGAGCTCGCCTACGACGACGTCGTCGAGGTCATCGCCAACGGCGCGCGGCGCACCGGTAGGTCATGGAGCGGCCCCGCCACCCGCCGCGGCGGAATCGCTTTCGGTGTCGTCACGTTCACACTCGGCGTCCTCGCGATCGCCCTGTCCGGCCCGCCGTGGACGATCCCGGCGGCCGTCGCCGGCGGGATCGCGCTCGTGCTGGCCCTCGCCGGGCTTGTCGTCGCCCGCGCCCTCGGCGACGCGCCCGCCGGAGGCGCCGTCGCCGGTGCCGCCCTGCCCTACGCATTCGCCGCCGGCGCCCTCGCCGTCGTGCCCGACGGCATCGGCGTCACCGGGCTCGGCGCGACCAGCGTGCTGCTCGGGTCGGCGGCGCTGCTGGCGGTCAGCGTCCTCGGGTACGTCGGCACGGCCGCCGTGCGGTGGCTGTTCATGGCCGGGCTCGAGGTCGGCATCGCCGGGATCATCACTGGGCTGCTCGTGCTGGCCGGAATGTCGGCGGCCGGGTCCGCCGCGTTCGCCCTGACCCTCGTCATCGGCCTGCTGCCCGGCTATCCGCTGATCGCGAGCTGGCTCGGCAAGCTGCCCGTGCCGACCCTGCCGGACAAGCCGGAGGACATCCTCGTCGACCAGCCGGTGCCGAGCCGGGCCGGGGTGTTCGCCGCTGTCGCCCGCGCCACCGAGCTGCTCACCGGCATGCTGCTGGCCGCCGCCGTCGTCGGTGCCGTGACCATCGTCATGCTCGGCGTCGACGGCCACACCACAAGCATCCTGCTCGCCGCCAGCGCGTCCGCGGCACTGCTGCTGCGGGCCAGGCTCTTCCCTGCTGCCCGGCAGCGGGTCCCGCTGCTCGCCGGTGGCGCGTTCGGCGTCGCGGTGCTGCTGCTCGGCCTCGTCCTGCGCATCGACCCCGGTGGCGGGCGCCTGGTGATCCTCCCGGCGCTGCTGCTCGTCGGGGGTGCGATCGTCGCCGCCGGGCTGATCTACAGCAGACGGACACCGACGCCGTACATCGGCCGCATCGCCGACATCACCGACGTCGTCGCGATCATCGCGCTGATCCCCCTCGCCTGCGGCGTGATCGGCGTCTACGGCTCGATCCAGGCGCTGTTCGCCTCGTTCGGCAGCTGACATGGCGACCCGCCGGGACCAGCTGCAGTCCTACCAGTTCTTGACCCAGCGGGTCCTGTCCGCGTTCGTCATGCGCGAGACCGACCCGGCCCAGTCGCCGCTGCGGCGCGGCATCGGCGCCGTCTTCGCCGGCATCATGGTCGCCGTCCTCGTCGGTGCCGGCTTCGGCGTCTACGGCATCCTCACGAAGGTCGGCGGCACCGGCTGGAAGGCCGACGGATCGATCGTCATCGAGCGCGAGACCGGCGCGACATTCGTCTTCATGGACGGCCGCCTCCACCCGACGCTCAACTTCACCTCCGCACTGCTTGCCTCCGGGCGGGGCGCATCGCAGCTGTTCCGCGTGTCGCAGAAGTCCTTGGGATCCGTGCCGCGCGGCATCACCATCGGCATCACCGGCGCACCCGACTCGCTCCCCCCGGCCGGCAAGGCCGTCGGGCTGCCGTGGACCGTCTGCTCCACGGCGGGCACGTCGAGCTCCGGCGGGCAGACGGCAACGGTCAGCCTCATTGCGGGTGAGGCGACGGCCGGTGCACGTGCCAGTGGAAACGGCCAGGGCGTGCTCATCAAGGACGTCACGGCCGGCCTGACCTACCTCGTCGTCAACGGTCACCGGCACCAGCTGCGGGAGTCGCGGACGGTCATCCCGGCCCTGTTCGGTGCCGTCGTCACCCCGGCCCCGGTCGGCACCGCCTGGATCAACGCCCTTCCCGCGGGTGTGCCGATCAGCCCCATCACCATCAACAACCGCGGCACCGACAGCAAGAGCGTCACCGGCCGCAAGATCGGCGACCTGCTGGTCGTGCAGACGGGCTCCGGCCCGCAGCACTACCTCGTCTTCGACGACGGCATCGCCCCGATCACCCAACTGCAGAAGAACATCATCGACGCCCAGTTCCCCGGCATAGACCCGGAACAGGTCTCCGTCGGCGACATCAACAAGGCCAAGCGCAGCTCCCGCCTGACCACCCCCGAGGGCAACGACGCCGCGGCCCCGGCCGCGCCGCCGAAGCTGGACCTGCAGCCCGGCTCCCCCGGCGACCTCGTCTGCGCCACCACGACCGACCCGCGCAACGCCCCGCAGATCACCGTCGGCGGCACCATCCCCTCCATCGACGCCGGGGTCCCCACGATCGGCCGCTCGACCGCCGGCACCGCCCTCGCCGACCGCGTCTCCGTCCCGGCGGGGCGGGTCGCCATCGTCCGCGTCCTGCCGTCCGCGACTGCCACCTCGGGTGCCTACGCGATCATCACCGACATGGGCGTCCGCTTCTCCGTGCCGTCGGGGGAGGTCCTGCGGATGCTCGGCTACGCACCGGACAAGGCGACCGACGTGCCGAGCTCGCTGGTGACCCGCATTCCGGCCGGTCCGGTCCTCGACCCGGCGGCAGTGTTCCAGCCGCAGGTGGCCGGTGCTCCGGCCGCACAGTCCTCACCGGCCCCGTCCACGTCCCCGTCCGGCTCCTCGTCCCCGAAGCCATCCGCCAGCTGACCCCTGCTCGTTCGCCGCTTGATCAACGTCCCGGGAGCCGGGTGGGCGCTGGACGACAGTGCCACCGGCACTGACAAGGTCGACGCGCCCGGTCATCCGTTCGACGAGTGTTCGACGGGTGGTGGTGTCAGTCGCTCGACCTTGCCGTCACCAACCAGCGCGGCGACTTCGATGCCGGCCCGGAAATGCTAACAACGCGGCTCGAGCAGCTGTCGTTCTGTCGGCGCCCCGACCTGCTGATCGTCATCGGTCAGGAGACCGTCAGTCGAAGAGCATCGCCGGCGGCCCGGGCTCCTCCGGCTCGTCGCGGACCCGAGCCGGAGCCGGATGCTCCGCCCGCCAGCGCCGGCGGTGGCCCCGCGGCAACGCGACGGCGAGGGCCGCGATCACGACCGCGAGCCCGAGCGCGCCGGCCGTGCCGATCAGGGCCCAGCGGCGACTCCCGGCCCAGATGGAGGCGCGGGCAGGCGCCGGGCCGTCGACCGGGCCGATGACCGCCGGCGGCTGCTCGACGACCTGATCGGTGAGGGCACCTGCCGGATTGACGATCCCGTGGCCGTAGAACTGGCTGTCGGGGCCACCTGCGGCGGGGACGGCGGTGCCGGTGAGCCTGCGGGTCACCTCCGCGACGGTCGCCCGCGGGATGAAGGCGCGCACGAGAGCGACGACGGCGCTGACGAATCCCGATGCCACACCCGTACCGTTGACGATCGTGAGACCGGAGGCCCGCTGCAACGTGAGGATGTTGCCGCCGGGTGCGACGAGGTCGACATACTCGCCGAACTGCGAGCTGTCCATCCGGATGCCGCGCTCGTCGACGGCGCCGACGCCGATGACACCGTCGTAGGCGGCCGGGTAGGGGGTCGGGTTCTGCTGGTTGGCGCCGCCGAGGTCACCGACGGCCGCGACGACCACGATCTGCTTGTCGAGGGCCTTCTGCACGGCGGCGCGGACGGCCGGGTCGTCGGTGTAGGTGGGCACGGCCACGTCGATGACGTCGGCGCCGGCGTCGACGGCTGCGTTGATGCCCTTGGCGAGCTCGGCCGCCAGAGCGCCGCCGGTCTGCCGATCGGCGACGACGCGGACCGGCAGGATGCGGGCGAGCGGGGCGACACCGGTGAAGCCGATGCCGTTGGTCACCTTGCCGACGATGACTCCGGCGACCTGTGTGCCGGTGCCGACGCAGTCGGTGTTGGCGGGTCCGGTGCCGGCCACCGCGTCGACCCCCGCGTCGACCCGGCCGCTGAGCTGCGGGTGGGCGGCGTCGACCCCGGATTCGAGGACAGCGACGGTGACGCCGCCGCCGCGGGTGAGGGCCCAGACACCGCTCGCGCCGAGGTTCTGCTGCGCCCACGGCACGGTGGTGATGTCCTGCCCGGGATCGGTGCACTCGGCCGCCGCCGCAGGGGCCGCGAACGGTCCGACCACCGCCACAACGCCGACCAGTGCGACGGCGAGGATCCGGTGCAGCCACATGAGGGATGCGCTCCACATCGTCGTCATTGCGGGGGCGGTGTCCACGGCATCTGGATAAGCCGACCGCTCTCGCGCCGCGTGAACAGATAGCCCCGCCCGGGCGGCAGGAACTGCGGCCGCATGTTGCCGAAGAGCGGACCCTCCTCCCGGGAGCCGGACATCATGATGCCCGGTGAGGCGAGCTCACGGATACGGGTGATGATCGGGTCGAACATCGCCCGCCCGGCGCCACCGATCCGGCGGGTCAGGATGAGGTGCAAGCCGATGTCACGGGCCTGGGGCAGGAACTCGAGCAGCGGCGCCAGGGGGTTGGCCGCGGCGCCGGCGACGAGGTCGTAGTCGTCGACCAGCATGTACAGCTCGGGCCCCTTCCACCAGCTGCGGTTGCGGAGCTGGTCGGGGGTGACCTCCCGCCCGGGGAGCCGTTCGCGCATGACGGTGACGACCTGCTTGACGAGGTCGAGGGTGACCTGCTGGGAGGTGCCGTAGCCGAGGAGGTGCTCGGGGCTGACCGCACCGAGAAGGCTTCGGCGCAGGTCGACGAGCATGATGCGCGCCTCGGACGGCTGGTATGCCTGGGTGATGCTGCGGGCGAGGCCGCGCAGGAAGGCGCTCTTGCCGCACTCGAGGTCACCGAAGAGCAGCAGGTGCGGGTCGGCGTCGAAGTCGAGGGAGACGGGCAGCAGGTCGTTCTCCGCGATGCCGATCGGGATGCGGCCGCGCACCGGTGCCGGCAGCGACTCGAACGGCAGCTGGTCGGGCAGCAGCCGCACCTTCGGGGCGGGTGCCGCGGTCCAGTAGGCCTGCATGTGCTTGACGAACTCGGTGACCGCGTCGGACAGGTCGTCGACCTGCTGCTGGCCGTCGATACGGGGCAGGCCGGTGAGGAAGTGGAAGCCGTCGGCGGTGAGGCCGTGGCCGGGTGCCTGCTCGGGGACGTTGACGGCGGCGCGGCGGTTGATCGCCGAGTCGCTGGGGTCGCCGAGGCGCAACTCGACCTTCGTGGTGAACATGTCGCGGGTCGCGGTACGGATGTCCATCCAGCGGTTGGTCGAGGCGAGGATGTGGATGCCGTAGCCGAGGCCGCGGTTGGCGATCTCCGACACCATCGGCTCGAGGTCCTCGAACTCGCCGCGGAGGGTCGCCCAGCCGTCGACGACGAGGAACACGTCGCCGAACGGGTCCTCCGCCGCGGGGCCGCCGGTGCGCTGGCTGCGGCGGTAGGCGGCGATGCCGTCCATGCCGAGCTTGGCGAACAGCCCGTCGCGGGCCTGCAGCAGCCCGTAGACCTCCGCGACGGTCCGGCGCACGGTGTTGACGTCGCGCCGGTTGGCGATCCCGCCGACGTGCGGCAGGCCGGAGAGGGCGCTGAGGCCGCCGCCGCCGAAGTCGAGGCCGTAGAACTGGACCTCGCGCGGGGTGTGCAGCAGGGCGAGGCTGCTCACGAGGGTCCGCAGGAACGTGGTCTTGCCGGTGACCGGGGCGCCGACGACCATGACGTTGCCGCCGGCGCCGGACAGGTCGAGCCACATCGGGTCGCGCAGCTGCTCGTAGGGCTTGTCGATGATGCCGACGACGCCGTGCAGGCGGCCGTGCAGCGACGCGTCGGCGACGGTCAGGCCGCGCTCGGGCGACTGGACGAACTGCGGCAGCAGCTGGTCGAGGGTCGGCGGCTCGTCCAGCGGCGGCAGCCACACCTGGTGCGCGGCCGTGCCCTGGCCCTCCATCCGCCGCACGAGGACGTCGAGCAGGGTCTCCCCGACGTGGGTCTCCTCCGGCTCTGGTGCCTCGTCGGCCTGCGCGGTCTCACGCGGCGGGGTGACGTAGGCGGTGGTGAAGTCGCGGACGGCGTCGACGGCCCTCCCGCCGACCGTCGGCAGGGCTCCGTCGCGCCGGTAGGCCCCCGACACGTACGCCGCCTTGAACCGGATCAGCCCCTCCGTGCCGGCCTTCAGGTAGCCGTGGCCGGGTGAGCGCGGCAGCTCGTAGGCGTCGGGGACACCGAGGACGGTGCGGCTCTCCATCGAGGAGAACGTCCGCAGGCCGAGCCGGTAGGACAGGTGCGTCTCCAGGCCGCGCAGGCGGCCCTCCTCGAGGCGCTGCGAGGCGAGGAGCAGGTGCACGCCGAGGGACCGGCCGACCCGCCCGATCTGCACGAACATGTCGATGAAGTCGGGCCTGGCGGTCAGCAGCTCGCTGAACTCGTCGACGATGATGAGCAGGCTCGGCAGCGGCCCGAGCGGGATCCCGGCGGCGCGTGCCCGCTCGTAGTCGCGCTGCGACGCGTAGTTGCCGGCCTTGCGCAGCAGCTCCTGGCGGCGTACGAGCTCGCCCTGGATCGCGCCGAGCATGCGGTCGACGAGTGACAGCTCGTCGGCGAGGTTGGTGATGACGGCGCTGGTGTGCGGCAGGCGGTCCAGCGCGGTGAACGTCGCGCCGCCCTTGAAGTCGACGAGGACGAAGTTGAGGATCTCCGGGTTGTGCTTGACGGCCAGGGCGAGCACGAGGGTGCGCAGCAGCTCGCTCTTGCCGGAGCCGGTGGCGCCGACGAGCAGGCCGTGCGGGCCCATGCCGTCCTGCGCGGACTCCTTGATGTCCAGCTCGATCGGGCGTTTGTCGGCGCCCATGCCGATCGGCACGCGCAGCCGGTCGCGGTTGGGCCGGCTGGCCCACGCCTGCGCGAGGTCGAACTCGGCCGGGTCGCCGAGCTCGAGCAGCTCGGCGAGGCCGAGGTCGACGGTGACGGAGGTCGACTCGGCGAAGGAGGCCGCCGACAGCCGCAGCGGTGCGAGCTCCCGCGCGAGCACCTCGGTCTCCGCGGGGTGCAGCCGGTCGGCCTTGCCGATCTGGATGGTGCCGTCCATGGTGATGCCGGAAACGGCGCCGTCCGCCGCGATGTCCAGCACGACGGTCGTGTCGTCGAGTAGCCGCGGCGGCGGGTTGGACAGGTCGATGATGGTGACGCCGGCGACACCGCCCTCGGTCATGAGGTGGTCGGACCCGGCGGTGGAGCCGCCGTCGATGACGACGACGGTGTGCGGGCCGGCGAAGTTCTGCGCGACGGCGGGGTCGAAGCGGGGCCGGTTGGCCAGGACGTCGTCGAGCATGGCCTCCAGGCCGGTGACGCCGGGCGTGAAGAGCCGCACCGCACCGACCGCGTCGACCTTGGTGGGGTGGGCGGCGTGCGGCAGCCACTTCACCCACGACCACTGCGGTGCCTGCGCGTCGGCGACGGCGACACCGATCAGCAGGTCGTCGGGCGAGTGGAACGTCACCATCTGGGCCAGCAGCGCGCGGACGAGGTCACGGACGGTCTGCTCGTCGGTGCCGCGGATGTAGACGTGGGAGAAGTCCCGCAGCGCGATCGCGACCGGCAGGTCGGGCACGACGGTGTAGGTCGCGACGAACTTGCGCAGCGCCATCGCGCACAGCGGCTCGAGCTCGTCGACGGGGCGGGTCTGCGGCGGGATGAGCGGGGTGGCGACCTCCTGCGCGCCGAGGCCGATCCGGACGACGCTGAAGTCGGCGTCGCCGCGGCGGCGTTCCCACAGCCGGGCGCCGGTGACCAGCGACCACAGCACCGACGGGTCGGGGTGGCGGTAGTAGATGGCCTCGCGCTGCTTCTTGATCGTGTCGCGCAGCTGGGCGCGCAGCTGGCTGAGGCGCCGCATGTACTGCCGGCGGGCCTCGATCATCTCCTTCTTGCCCGGCCCGTTGGTCTGCGTGGCCATCATGGCGATCATGCCGAGGATCGAGACGCCGTACATACCGCCGGCGACGTAGACGAGCGGGCCCGAGCGGCCGCTGGCGCCCATCATGAGACCCATCGCCACGGCGCCGGCCGCCATCGGCAGGATCATCAGCATCCGGGTCCACGTCTTGCCGGCCGCGTTCGGCACCTCCGGCGGCGGGTCGAGCAGCACGTCCCCGGTCGGCAGCTGCGGCGCGGCACGCCGCGGCGGACGCTTGATGATGACGGACGTCACGTGCTTGCCTCCCCGGTCTGACCAGCGCGACCAATCCTATCGACCACCGTGCGCCCACACCTCATCGCTCTCGCGCGTGGTGGTGGTCGTGCCCGCGGCGGGGTTCTCAGGCTCCCACAGCAGCAGTGCCTGCACGTCCTGCGCCGGCAGCTCGATGCCGAAGTCGGTGCGCGGGTTGACGGCGAGGGCGGTGTCCTCCGGCCACACGCCGAGCAGCAGCACGAACGGCATCGTCACGCTGTGCACCCGGCCGGTCGCGGGATCGATGCGGGCTATCGGGAACGCCGCGAAGAACGCCTCCTCCGACGTGAAGACCTCCAGGACCGGCTCCTGCTCCGTCCCGGCGGGCCGCCACCAGTCCTGCTGGTCGAGCAGCTGCTCGGGGTCCTCGACGGCGTGCGCGGTCGGCACGACGACGGTCGAGTCGAGCAGGGTGTCGATGTACGTGCCGGGATCGTTGCGCTCGACGGCGTCACGCAGGACCGTGTCGGTGTCGAAGACCTGCGTGGCCCGCTCGTCCTCGGCGAACCCGGCGACGATGACCTGGGCGGCGGTCGGCAGCTTGACGTCGCCCTCCGCCGCCGCCCCGACCGCCTCCACGGGCAGATACGCGTCGATCGGATAGCCCGGGTTGACCGCCAACCGCCACTCCGGCTGCGGCCACCGCTCGAGCAGCTCCTGGTAGGTGGTGACCGTGTAGGCGTCGGCGACCCCGGCGACCGAGGCCGTCAGTCCCTCCAGCGACGTGTACACCACCAGGACGGTCTGACCGAACAGCTCCGCGGTGATGAACGTCTGCTCCTCGGTCTCCTCCTGGCCGGCCTGCGGCAGGTAGAGCTCGGCGGAGGCGACGATGCCGAAGAACGCCTGCTGGTCACCGTCGGCGAGGGCCTTGGCGAGGGCGCGCTCGGTCTCGTTCGCCGGCTCCCACTGCGGAGGCTGCTGGTCAAGGGCGGGGTCGGTCATCGGGTCGCTTCTCCGCTCGCCGGTTGCGGGCCGGTGGGGCGTTTCGCGGCCGGCAGCGCCGCGCCCATCCGGTCCGGGTGCAACTGTGTCACGTCGGCAGCCGCGGCCGCCGCCCGCAGCGGCTCCGGCGGCTCGCACAGCATCTGCCAGAAAGCCTTGAAGTCGTCGGCGCAGTGGTGCAGCAGCCGCTCGCACACGTCTTCGGCGGTGTCGTCGTCCTTGGCCCGCGGGTCGTCGTCGTCGAACCACCACACGGAGCCGGTCGCCTCGCCACGCACCTTCACTGCGATCAGCCCGCCCTGGACGTAGCCGGCCGCGACGTAGTCGGCGGTGAACCGGTCACCGAACCAGGCGTTGGCGTAGAGCAGGTCCTGCAGCGCGTCAGGGCGGGCCACGCCGAACATCGGCTGGTCGGCGACGAACCCGAGACCGACGTGCACGACCGCGAGGTGCGGGCCGCCACCGTTGCTGTCGCGCAGATACTGACGGTAGTCCGCCGGCAACGCACGGCCGAGGTGCTCCTCCACCTTCGTGAGGGCGCCGTCGGCGACGGTGGCCTCGACCCGGCTCGGCACCGGCCACCGGCCCGGCTCGCCGAGATAGCGGCGGGTCCGGTCGGTGCGGGCGGTGCTCACGCCGCCGAGGTGCCGGTGCGCGCCGTGCAGCTCGATCGGCACCAGCGCGGCCCGCCGCGGCGCGCCGGGTGTGACGACCGGCAGGTGCGCCCACGTCCAGCCGGCCGGTCCGCCGCCGGCCGGGGCGTCCTCATGGAGCGGGTCGGTGCCGGCGACCACGCGGTTGGCGGCGAGCACATCCACGACACGGTTGGCATGGGCGCCGAGGTCGTCACGGACCGGTGGCAGCTGCACGACGGCCCGCGCATACGGCACCCAGTCGGGAAAACCGTGCGCATCCACGACGATCCCCGCCCGGTAGCGCACCCGCAGCATGGGTGAGCCAGGGTGCAGCACCTGGAACGCATGCCGGCCACCGGCGATCATCGACCGCTCCTTCCCCGTCAGGAGGCATCGAGGCTAAGCTACCGCCGTCGGTCGTCGGCTACCACGGGGGAGTTCACGCATGCTACGGGTCGCACCGCCGGTCGCCGCGCTGCTGGTGGCGGCGGTTGCACTGAGCGGCTGCAACACACCGGCGGAGAGCCCGCCGCCGCCGGCGGCGAAGGTGACCCACACGGTGACCTACGAGCTGTTCCACTCCGGCGGTCCCGGATTGAAGATCGTCGGCGCCCACACCGACGAGCGGGGCGCGTCGGTGTCGTTCGAGACCCCGCAGTCGACCTGGGCGAAGCAGGTCGACGTGGTGTATCCGGACGTCACGATCGTGGTCCTCGGCGGCAACGCCGCCCCGGACGGCGACACCGTGATCGGCGCGCAGATCCCGCAGCTGCAGTGCATCTTGTCGGTCGACGGCTCGATCGTCGCCCAGCAGCACTCGCTGAGCCCGCGGTGCGAGGCGAAGCTCACCGGCACCGTTACGACACCGAAGCCCGGCTCGCCCGCGCCGTCAGCATCCCGCTGACCCGTCAGCCTCGCAGCAGCTGCGCCAGGGCGGCCCTGGCCTGATCGGCCGTCGCCGTGGTGACCGGCGGGCACATGAACCCGTAACGCAGGATGTGCCCGGCGAACGGCGGCTCGGGCAGCAGATGTTCGCGCTCCAGCCGCTCGGCCAGGGCCGGCGCCCAGATCCAATGGCCGTCGGTGCGGTAGCCGCCGCCGACGGGCGCACCGGCGCGCAGATACCGCAGATACCGCTGGCGGCGGCCCGGATTGTCCAGGCGCTCACCGCCGGCCTCCCCGGCGAGGACGAACTCCCCCACGGCGTCTCCGTTCGTCACCACGGCGGCGCCAGCGGCACGCCGTCGGCCACCGCCTCGCAGTCCCACGCCGCGGGCGCGCCGTGGGGAGCCTTCGGGATCCGCACGGTCCACCGGCTCACGTCGAGCACCGGCCTGCCGCCGACGACCTCGCTGGTCTGCCGGGACGCGAAGAACGTCAGCTGCGTCGCGTCATCCGTGTCCCGTACCTGCGGCGCATCCACCTGCCGTAGGTCCGCCTCCGGCGGATACTCGCCGCGCCACGCGGCCGGATCGGTCACGACCTGTTTGAACCAGCCGCCCGGCCACTGGCACGAGGCGAGCACCTCCGCATACGCCACCGGGTCGAGGTCGCCGGTGAGGACGAGCGCACCGAGCGCCGCGACGGTGCCCGGGTCACGCAGGTGCAGGGCCTCGCCGTCGGTGCGCAGCAGGAAGACGTCCTGCGGCGCCGGGCCCTCGACCTCCTGGTCCTCGCGGATCGCCACGACGAGCGCTTCGACCCACGGTGCCGCGCCGACGCGCAGCAGATCGGGCACGACCCGGACGTTGAACAGCCGGTCGCTGGTCTCGACGGCGAGTGCGGGATGCGGCGCGTAGTCCTTGCTCCACACGACGGTCTCGTCGTCGAAGAACACGAACCGTCGCAGGAGATCCAGCAACACCGCACCACTGACCATCGTCTGCCTCGCGTCCGCCCGTCGACTGCCGTGGGCAAGCGTAGCGTGAGTAAGGTCGTCGGCATGGTCCTGCGACTGGCACGCACGAACGTCGAGGCACACCTGTTCATCGAGTTGCACCCGTGTGAGACGTGCGGCGAGACCCGCTTCATCCCGCCGAGCTCCGTCGTGGTCGTCGGTGGCGACCTCGCCAGCCGATATGCGGGGCCGTGCCCGCACTGCGGCACCGAGCGGGAGTTCACGTTCCGCCTGCCGGAGCAGGTGACGGTCCCCGACGAGGAGGAGCCGGCCTTCGGCGTCGACGGCGGCGCGTCGGAGATCATCGACGCGGGTGAGTGGCTGTGGGTGGCCGACCTCATCATCCGCAACGCGCCCGCCGAGCCGGACGAGGGGATGACCGCCGAGCAGCGCCGGCAGGCGTTGATCGACCTGCGGATCGCGGCCGCCGCCGTCGGCGAGGCGATCAAGTTCGTCCCGCCGGGCGCCGACGCCGTCCCTGTCCATGCACTGTGGACCGAGCGCGGTCGGTCGGTGTACGACGCCGAGCCGGGCAGGTTCCGCAAGATCCGGCTCGAAGCGGTCCAGCGGACATACCGGGAGCTCTCCGACGGCTTCGCCCCCCGCTGACCGCGCAATCGGCTGTCAGGCCGTCAGGGCCAGCAGCGCCTGCCGGCACGCCTCGATGCGCTCCTGCAGGCGTTCGCGGGTGAAGGCGGCCGGCTCCGCGGCGTACCTGGCCCGTCCCGTCTCCGACGTGAACGCCGAAGCCGGCACCGCGGACGCGTCCGGCGGTACGAACTTCAGCACCTCCTCCGCGGCGGCGAGCGCGTCGGAGGCGGCGGTGCGCGCGTCGTCGCGGCGGGGCCCGGACGCGTCCGCGGGGACGGTCGCGTGCCGGGCCGCCCGTTCGCTCATCGCAAGGAACTCGCCCGGGTCGATGATCCGGGACGGTTCCGGTCCCCCGTAGGCCGGCGGCGGCACCGCATCCGGTGCGAGCACGAACTCGAACCGGCGGGACGCGCCGCACGACGGGCAGGGCCCTGCGTAGGCCGACCGTGGACCCGGCCCGCGGTCGTGCCGCGACCACGGGAAGTCCCATTCGCCGCACCGCTCACACGGGTGCAGGGCCATATACAGATGGCACTCGGTCACCGACCGCGCGACCAGCAACGCAACCTCCCTCTACACCGGCCTCTAGACCGGCACGGACTCGGCGACGGTCCGCGCCTGCCAGGTGGCCGGGGCGTCGGGCGGTATCGACACCGACCACACCGACACGTCCAGCGTGAACCGCCCGGACAGGTCCGCGATCCGCTGGGTCGCGGCGAACGTCAGCGTCATCGTGCCGCCGGCCAGTCGCACCGACAGCGGTTCGACGTCCGGCAGCGGTGCACCGGCCGGATGTCTGCGGCGCCACGCGACCGGGTCGACGACGACCTCCTTCGGCCAGCTGCCCCGCCACTGGCCGTGCACGAGCAGCTCCGCGTACGCCGCCGCCGGCAGGTCACCGGAGAGCACCCGCTCCCCCAGCGCGGCGACCGCGCCGGCGTCGGCGAGGCGGACCGCGGTGCCGTCGTGCCGCATGAGCAGATACTCCCGCGGCGCCGGGCCGTCGAAGTCCTCGTCCTCGCGGGTGACGGCGACGACCGCCGCGACGAATGACGCCCGCTCGGCCTGCAGCAGCCCGCGCACGACCGCCACCGAAAGCCCGCGCTCCGCCGTCGACAGGTCCACGACCGGCGTGTCGGTGCCGTCGCCGACGGCCTTCATCCACTCAATCGTCTCGTCGTCGCGCAGCACGTACCGCCTGGCGAACTCGACGAGCCGGTCAGCACCGATCGTCACCAGTCGTCCTCCATCCAGTCACGGATCGCGGCGTCCAGTAGGCGCCGCTGCACGAACTGCCCCAGCGGTTCGGTGTCGAACCGCACGGTGCCGACCTGCCGGCCCGGCCGCAGCCGCACCGCCAGCTCGTCGAGCAGGTCCGCGGTGACGGTTGCCACCACGTCCGGCAGCACCACCCAGGCCCGCTGCGGCGACCACCGCGGCACCGGGTCGTCCGGGCCCGGCCGCCACGGCCCGCGCAGGTCCCGCAGGTGGTCCCGGACGCCGGCGGCGTGCTCGGCGAGGCCGACGGGGCGCGGGACGTCACCGTCGAAGCGGATGAACGACACCAGGTGCTCGGCCGGGCGCAGCCCTTCGGCGCGTTCCCGCCAGTCCGGGCCGGCGCTGCGGTAGAGGCCGCCGAGCAGCTGCGCGGCCGCGTCCGCCGCATCGAACCGGACGCTGAAGTCGGTGCCGCCGGCCAGCTCCCGCGGGCTCGGTGTAGCCGCCGCGGCGAGCCGCGCGGCCGCTTCGAGGCGGTCGGCGGCGGCCGGCATCGGCAGGCCGGTCGCGAGCGGCTGCGGTCCGCGCAGCGACGGGCGCGGCCGGGGCGGGTGCGGGGCGCCGGTGACCGCGGTGCGCAACGCGGCGGCGAACTGTGCCGCGACCGCGCTCAGCTCACCTCCGGCAGCACCGACCGTCACGGCCGGCCGGCCCGGGGCGAGGCGGCCGGTGAGCTCCCGCAGCAGCCCCCCGGCGAGCGTGTGCCACAGCCCCGGCATCGCCACGACCGTGCCCGGGGCGGGCGGCGGCGCCGCGGTGATCCGCTGCTCCCACGCCCGGACCGCGTCCGCGATCCCGACTGGGCGGCCGTCCTCGTCCACTGCGGACGCCAGCTGCCATGCCGGGTCGGCGGTGCCCGGCAGCGTCGTGCGCGGCAGTGCGGTCAGCAGCATCTCCAGCTCCGACCAGCGCCCACGGCGCTCCTGCGGCCAGTGCGCACGGGCGGCTGCCGGGGAGTGCTCGCTCAGCATCCGCGCCGCCGCGGAGTACACCCGTTCGTAGCGCTCCTGCACGTCAGATCACCCTGCCGGGGCCGTCAAGGCTGCCGGGGCCGTCGGGCCGCAGCAGCGCCGCGAGTGCGCGGGCGTTGCGCGGCGACAGGGCGGCGCCGTCGAGCTCGGGCAGGAACCAGTGGGCGAACTCCGGGCCCTCGGTGGGGAAGAAGAAGTGCGCGGCGGCGAGCGGCACGAGATCCCGGTGCAGCTCGGCGAGGTCGACCAGGTCGAGCCGGACCGCGTCGGTGATGACCCGGCGCAGCTCCAGGAGGTCCATGTGACCGCGGACGAGGTCCAGGACCGTGCGGTGCGCGACGGTGACCGGGAGCCTGCCACGGACGGTCACCTCGTCCGGGCGCAGCGTCTCGACCAGCACCCGGGTCGCGCGCGGCGCGGGCAGCGGCTCCGGTGCGATGAAGCTGACCCGGCCGAGGCTCGGCGCACCGAGCCGCCACGCCCGGGCCGCGGCCTCGTGCGACAGCACCGCGTCGGCGGTCACATCGCCGCCGGCGCCGGGGCGTTCCCAAGCGAAAACGGCCGGGCGCAGCGCCAGCCAGGCCGCGTAGGGATACGCGTCGATCGGCTCAGTCGGGCTGCCGCGGACCTCGAACACGTCCCAGTCGACCCTGGTCAGCAGCACCCGGCGATACAGCTCGGCGCGCATGGCGGGGTCGACGCCGGCACGTTCCAGCTGCGCGGCCGTCACCAGCCCGCCCTGCCGGCCCGCCACCGCGGTGACCGCCTCGAACGCCCACTCGACCGTCATGCCCCGCCCATCTCCGTCCACGTCCATCATGCCGCGGGTCCCGGCCCGCGCTCGTCGCCACGCCGCCCGCCATCCGTGCCGCGGCCCGGATCCGCGGAGCGACCGGGGCCGCCGACCCCACCGGCTGCACTGTCGTCACCAGCACCACGCCCGGGGCCACCGGCCCCCGTCTCCGGCCCGGTGGTGGCGTCCGGCTGCGGACCGGCCGACGCCGCCCCGGCCACGCCTCCCGCTGCCGGCCCGGTCACCACACCGGGAACAGTGCCGGATGTGTGCGGCCGGACCGCGCCGCCCGGGCCCTGCACCGTGTCGCGGGACGCGCCCGGTGTCGCCTCCACGATCGCCTGTGCCAGCCCGGTGGCCGCGTCCTGCCAGGTGTACTCGGCCAGGACGGTCTGCAGCCGGCCCGCCTCGACGTGCCGCTGGACGTAGTCGCGGCGCAGGTCGGCGACCGCGTCGGCCCACACCGCGGCCCGCGCCGGCTGGTTGCCCGCGAGCCCGGTGTCCGGCACGACCGCCGTCGTGCCGGCGGTACCCGGGATCCGGCCGGAGTCGGCCAGGAACTGCCCGAACCCGCTCTCGGCGGTGACGAGCACCGGCAGGCCGTGCGCTGCCGCTTCGGCGGGGGACAGCCCGTACCCCTCCACCTTCGACGGCATGACGGCCGCGTGTGCCCACTGCATGTCCTGCAGCAGCTCACCGCGATCGGTGGTGTAGGGCAGCAGCTCCACGACGCCCGGGCGGTCGACGGCGGCGTCCGCCTCGGCCTGCAGGACCGCCAGCTCGTCGGGCAGGACACCGCGGACCCGCACCTGCACGGCGATCCCCCGGCGGTCGAGCTCGGCGACGGTGGCGATCATGTCGGTGTAGCCCTTGACCGGGTCCGCTGCCCGGCCGGTGAAGAGCAGGTGCATCCGCTCGCCCGGCGGCGGCCCGCTCACGTCGCCGAGCAGCTCGATACCGGGGATGAGCTCGTGGAAGCTCGGCGGCCGGATCGCGCCCTCGGCGAGGTTGCGGGCCTCGGCGGTCAGCAGCGGGCCGACACCGACGACGAGGTCGCTGTTGCGCACGACGACAGCCTCGCGGCGGGCGTACTCGGCGCCGAGCTCGGCCCGGCCCTGGATCTGTGCGTACCGCTCGATCGGCATGTGCAGCACGTCGACGAGCGCGGCCGACGGGTACCACCGGTTGCGGATCTGCATGGCGGCGGTGCTCGAGAAGCGGGAGTGCCCGACGACCACGTCGTAGGCGTCGCTGTTCGCCGGTGGCAGGCCCTCGACGGCGTCGGGCTGTTCGCGGCGGCTCAGCTCGTACAGCTGCTCACGCGGGGTCATGCCCTCCTTCGGCGGGACGGAGCGGATCACCGCGGCACCGTGCGGTTCGGTCTCGCCGACAGTGAGCAGGGTGACCTCGGCGCCGGGGTGCGCGGCAAGCGCCCTGGTGATCTCGCCGCTGGCGACCGGCAGGCCGCCGAGCCCGGCACTGCGGCCGCTGGCGTGCGCGACGACGAGGACCCGCAGCCGGCCCGCGGCGGCCACCTCACCGGCGGGCAACGGGTCGGCACCGGCCCACACCTGCCGCGCCGGATCCCACACGCCGGTCGCCTCGCGGGTGCGGTTGAGCAGCGGGTCGAGGAACGCCCTCGCGACCGGCAGGGCCTCGGCGACGGTCCGCAGCGGCAGACCCGGCGTGCCGGACGCGTACTCCGCGTAGCCGGCGTGCCAGTCCGGGTTCGGGATGTAGAACTTGGCCGGCACCCGCAGCGGCTCGCCCTGCTCGATCCGCCACGTGAACTCCTCGAGCAGCATCCGCTGCACGGCGGCCGCGTCCCACGGGCGGTTCACGATCAGCATCATCGTGTCGACGAGATCCTGCACCCGGTACGGCAGGTCCCCCGTCTGGCACGACCACGTCCCCTGCGTGCGGGGCAGGCAGTCGCCGCACTTGGTCTGCGCGGTCTTGACGCCCTGGGTGAACATGCCGGACACCTTGTGGGCGAGGGTGTCGGTGAGCGAGATGAGCCGCAGCTGCGGGCTCTCCCCCGGCACGCCGGTGCGCATGATGTGCTCGGGGAAGTCGACGAGCTCCGGCTGTGCCCACATCGGCCGGCTGCGCGGCGGGGCCAGGTCGACGCTGACCTCGGCGACGAACCGGCCGTTGAGGTAGGCGTCGTGCTTGAGCCGGGCACCCATGCCGTGCTGCAGCGGCGCCTCGTAGGTCTGCGTGAAGGTCAGGTGGTCGCCGAGGCTGCGCTGCAGGGCCTCGGTGTACTGGCGCACCATCTCGGTGCGGGACGCGCCGGTGTGACCGACGAGGTCGATGTCGCTGGTGACCCGGGCATCCGGCCAGCGGGCCAGCAGCGTCTGCCCGCCCTTGATCATCCAGTGCTCCGGGTGGGCGGTGAACACCCGGGCCATCACCCGTTGCAGGACGAACTGGCGCATCTCCTGTTCAGTCGTCGTGCCGCGCTGTTCGGCGACCTCGGCGACCCGGTCGCTGAGCTCGTGCCAGAACAGGTCGGCCGGGGTGATGCGGTCCGGGCCGAACACGGCACTGATCAGCTCCGGGCCGTTGGGCTCGGGGTGCAGGTACCGCGCGGCAAGCCCGGCGTCGAGGTCGGAGCCGTCGGTCAGCCAGCGGGCCCGCGGCGCCAGCTCGGCGTTGTCGGCGGAGGTGAGCCGCTCCAGGCCGAGCAGGAAGTCGCGCTGCCGCTCGTGGGCGGGACGCTCGCGGTCGATGGTGACCTTGGCGAGGGCGGCGCGACGGTCGGCGGCGGTGGTGCCATCGGCAAGGCCCTCGACGGCCGCCCGGCGCTGGGCCTCGCGGCTCGGCTGCATCGCGTGCTCGGTCTCATGCACGACGCTCGCCGCCGCCTCCACGAACGGCGTGCCCGGCCGCAGGAACACCGTACCGGCCCGTTCGCTGTAGCCGGCGTAGCGGTGCACGCCCGGCGCGACCTGCTCCAGCATCGCGGCCGCGGCCCGCCTGCCCCGTTCGCCAAGCACCGCGGCGGCGTGCTCGCCGTCCATCGGCACCGCCCGGGACAGCTCCTCCGCGTAGCGGGCGGCGAAGCGCGGGCCGAGGACCTTCTCCGCGAGCACGACCGCGACCGCCTGGTCGAGCACGTGGAACCGGTGCGTGGCCGGGTCGACGCCGAACACCCGCCGGGCAAGCCCGGCCGGGTCGAGCGGGTCGGCGAGCTCGTCGCCGAAGGCGCGGATCCGGTCGCTGAGGTCCCGCAGCGCTTCCTTGAGCGGCGTGAGGTCGCCGCTGTGCCGGGCGGCGGCGGCCAGCTCCTCGACATTGTCGGCGGCGGCGCGGATGACCTGCAGGTCATCCAGGCGCGGGTCGCTGCGCGGCAGGCCGGCCGCGACGGCGTCGACCGAGGTGCGTACGTCGCCGGGGATCTGCGCGGCGGTCGGCCGCGACGGATCGGCGGGGCGCGGCGCCCAGCCGCCGAGTTCCGAGTCGATCCCGCGCAGCTCGGCGGCGGCGGGGTCGGTGAGCGCGGCCCGGATCGCGTCGCTGAACGTGCGGTGCCCGTCCGGGTGGCGGGACCACTGCTGGAACTCCTCCCGCAGGTCCAGGCCGTGCCGGTGGGCCTGCTCGACGAGCGCCGGGTCGACGCTCGCCCGGGCGGTCGCGAAGCCGGTGTCGGGGAAGTCGGTCTGCAGCGTGCCGTCGGGGGCGGCCCGGTAGCGGCGGACGGTCCCGTCGGCCTCGGTGACGTCCAGCAGCACGTCCGCGCGGCGGACCTGGGCCAGCTGCAGCGCCGCGGTGATCGGGTCGGCGGCGTCGGGGTGCCGCGACGCGGTCGTGGAGAGCTTGATGAGGGCCGTCTCGGTGCTGCCGCGCGGGTCGAACCGCCACTGCGGGCTCGTCCCGGCGCCGGCTTCCTGCCCGGCGCGGATGGCGTCCAGCTCGTGCTGGAAGAGGGTGAGCACCGCACGGCCGGAGGCGGCGTCCGGCATCTGCACGGACACCTCGATCGTCTCCCGCCCGCCGGGCTCGACGGTCTTGGCGACGAACGTCAGGTGGTAGTCGACGCGGGTGGTGACGGTTCGGGCGGAGCTCTCCTGGAAGTCGCTGGTCTCCAGGCGGGCACCGGACGGCGCGGACGTCTGCTCGGCGGCCGCGGCGCCGCCGGTGAAGCGTTCGCTCAGCCCGCCGAGGCTCGTCTGGTCCTCGGCGAGGGTCCGGCCGGTCAGGGCGAGCCGGGCCCGTTCGTCGCCGATGCCGACGGTGCGCTGCGACCGGTTGACCCGGCGGATCTCAGCGACCTCGATCTCGGAGGTGACCCGCAGCTGGGACTGCTCGGCCCGGACCCACACCTGGACCATCCGGTTCTCCCGGGCCGGGTCGCTGAGCGTGATCGACGGGTGCCCGCCGGGGCTGGCGACGCGTTCCAGGGCCGGGGTGCGCGCCAGCGCGGACAGCTGCCTGCGCAGGTCGGCGTCGCGGGCGGCGAGCCCGGCGCGGCCCAGCAGGTCCTTGCCGGCGAGCCGGTCGCTGATCACCTCGTGCAGGCGGCCGATGTCGGCGGTCTCGACGACGGAGCGGTCCGGCATCGGCAGCTGCCGCGGGTCGGCCGGGCCGTCCACGACCGCCGACGAGCGGGGCACCAGCTGGTCCTTGGTGGCCAGCTGCACCAGCGAGCCGCTGACGACGCCGTAGGAGCTGTTCGGCGCGCCGTGCCGGGTGACCAGGTCGGCCATCCGCCGCGGCAGCTGCTTCAGCGGGTGCGGCACCGACCGGGACACCTCGATGTGGATCTCGATCGGCCGGTGCATCCGCACGACCCCGTCGGCGATCATGAGGCCCTGCACGACGGTGCGCTGCCCGCCGACGGTGCCGGACCTGGTGTAGCCGCGGTTGGTGCCGCCACTGGCCTCCGGTGTGTCCAGGGCGGTGCCGTGCCCGCTGCCGCCGGTGCCGTACCCGTACCCGCTCACCCGTGTCTGCTCATGCTGGGCGTACGCGTAGTCCTGCAGAATCGGCAGCACGTCTGGCCTGGTGCCGATGGGCGTGCCGTCGCCGAGCGTGACGGTGATCCGGACGGTGACGTGCTCGACCCACAGCCGGCCGGACGGCACCGGGAACGAGGCCGTGAACCCCTCCGGGGACAGCATGCTGTCGAGCTGCCCCGTCCAGCGCTTGCCGGCGAGGCTGCCGGACAGCCCCTGCCACAGGCCGGGCAGCCGCTCGGCAGCGCCCGGCACGACCTGCTCGACCCGGGCCAGGACTTCCTGGAACAGCTCGACCGGGCGGCCGTCGCGGGCCGACAGGCGGATCGCGGGCTCCAGGACGCTGTGGCCGAGGGCCTGACCGAGGTGGTCGGCGAGGCGCAGCGCACCCTCCGCCGGCGGCACCGCCGGCAGTCCCCGCTCCTGGCGGATGATCGCGCCGATACGGGCCGCCGGGTCCGTGACCGTCCTCGGCACCGACGCGTCCGGGAACTGCTCGCCAAGCTTCCAGGCGATGCCGGTCGCCAGGTCCGGCGGCGTGCCGTACCGGTCGAGGAGCCCGGCGACGACCTTGCGGTCCAGCGTCAGGTGCCCGGTGCTGTAGCGGTGCAGTGCGTCGGCGATCATGTCGGCCGGGACGGGGTGCTCACCGGCCACGTGGAGCTCCAGCGCGACGCGTTCCGGGATGGCGTAGACGACGTCGCGGGCCGGGAGGCTCTCGTGCGCGGTCCGGGTGCCGCCGAGGACCTTCGGGTGGTGCTCGACGCCGGTGATCTCCAGGTCGACGGGCATGCGGTAGATGTACTGCTTCTCGTTGCCGCTGGTGTGGATCCGCAGCCGCTCACGACCGTAGATGCGGGTCGAGGTGTGCGACTCGGCGTCGAACCAGCTGCGCGAGCCGCGCAGGCCGCCGGCGGCGTCGCCGACGGGTTCGCCGGCCACGTCGGTGTCGGCGCCGAGGTCGAGCCCGCCGCGCAGCGAGCCGCCCGCGTCGCCGCCGACCTGCCGGCCGAACGTGACCGCGTCGGCGCCCATCGTGAAGTTGATGTCGCCGACGACGAGGTCGGTCTCGCCGACGAACTGCGACGCGCCGGCCCGGCCCCGGATGGTCAGGCCGGCCCGCAGCGGGGTGACGCCGCGCGGGTCGACGGCGAGGTCGGTGCGGTGGCCGGTGAGCAGCCACTCCGGGTTGGCCACCAGGCTGCGCACGTTGGCGAACGACGTCAGGTGGGCGTGTGCGGCCGACTCCGGCCGGGCGCCGTCGGGCAGCACCCGGGTGACGGCGTCCCACACTCCGGCGGCGTCGAGGTGCAGCACGGTCGCCCAGCTCAGCGCCGCCGGCGATGTCGGGGGTCCGGTCCGTGGCGCGGGCGGCAGGACCGGCGCACCGGCGCGGGGCAGCAGGTCGGCGGGGAACAGCACCCGCGCCGAGCCGTCCCGCGACGCGACGAAGCTCTCCCCGCCGTGGGCGTCGACCCGCACGACTTCGAGGACGTGCGGCACGGTGAAGATCGCGGTCCGGCCGCCCTCGACGAGGGTCACCTGGTTGACGGTGCCGCCGGTGCGCCAGCCGGCGCTGCCGGTCACGGTGCGGGCCCCGCCGAGACCTGCCCCGCCGGGGACGACCGCACCGTCGCCGGGGGTCAGGCCGGCGACGCCTTCGCCGCGGACCGCCAGCGTGGAGGTCCGCCCGCCGGTGCGCGCGAACGTCGACGAGCCGATGTCGAGGTTGACGACGGTCTCCGCGGTGGTGTGCCCGACCAGCTCGGCGCGGTCCCAGTCCTGTTTGATCCGCAGCCGCAGCGTGACGTGGTCCGGTGCGAGACCGGGGCGCTGCCGGACCAGGTTGACCAGGATGCCGTCCTGCGCTGCCTGGTCGTAGGCGGCCTCCAGCCGGGCGGCGGAGATCTCGGTCAAGGCCCGCAGGTTCGCCTGCTCCGCGGCCCGGCGCAGCGGCTCGCCGGACAGCCGCGGGTTGCCCTCGGCGTCAGGTCTCGGCAGCAGGTTGTCCTGTGCGAGCTTCGCGGCGACATCGAGGCGCAGCGCGTCGGCCCCGGTCAGGCGCTGCACGAGGGCGGGCCCGGCGCCGTCGATGCCGCGTGCGCCGATCCAGTCCGGGAGACGCTCCGCCCTGTTCGGCGGCGCGCCGGTCACCGGGTCGTCGCGCAGGACGATGCTGCCGTCGGGCCGGTGCTCGACAGCAGCCTTGTCGACGGGCAGGCCGTAGCGGTACGCCTCCGGCTCCGGCATCCGGAACAGCCCGGTGCTCTCCACCGAGCGGGTCAGCATGTCGGGCCGCGACGGTTTCCACCCGGACGGCTCGACCGTGACGTCGTGCACGACGCTCAGCCGGTAGCCCTGGGTGTGCCCGGAGTAGCGCTGCACGCTCGGGTGGATGGCGGTGCCGCCGGCGCTGATCCCGTCGCGCGCGCTCGACCCGGGCGATACGGTGCCCTGCAGCCCGGCGGTGCCGAACGGCAGCTCGCCGGCGTCGGTGCGCGGCCCGGCGGTGATGTCCGCCTGCCGGGAGCCGCCGATGGTCACCGACCCCGAGGCGCCGGAGAACGCGATGCGCAGCCGCTCCTGGTGGTACCTGTCGCTCGCGGTGCCGACGAGCTCGGCCGAGCCGGGCACGACCCGGGTGTGCACGGTGACGGTGGCGACGACCCGGCCGCCGTCGGTGACCGGCCGCTGCACCCCGGCCGGGTCGTTGATCGCATCGGCGAGCAGTCCCGGCAGCTCCTCGACGACGAAGGTGCGGACCTGCTGGCGGATCGGCCCGCCGACGTGGCGGTACTGCTCCGGCAGCATGCCGACGACGGTGTCGTTGAGCCGTTCCAGGCCGGTGAGCCCGGTGACGACGTGCTCCGGGAACCGTTCCGCCCGCGGCCGCCCGGCCGGCAGCGTGTCCGTCGCCGTCTGTGGCAGCGCCGGTTCGGTGTACGGGTGCGGCACCCACAGCCGCAGCTCGGCGGCCGGCCCGGCGGCGCGGTCACCAACGGGGACCGGGTCGGTCCAGACCGCGCCGGGGCGGCCGGGCCGGACCTGGACGGTCCAGTGGCCGTCGACATCGAACAGCGCCGACTCGCCACGGTTGTCCGCGACGGCGCCGGTGAGGCTGAAGTCGTTGCCGGACCCCTGCACGGAGAACTGCCGGCGCAGCTCGCCGCCGAGGTTCAGGGTGGCGTGCCGGGCGATCTCCTTGACCACGCCGAGCGTGCCGGGGGTGCCGTCGGCGATGGCCGAGTCGAGGGCCGCGGCGACCGGGAACGCCACCGCAGGGCCGGCGTTGCGGTTGAGGGCCGCGCCGAGGGTCCGCCCGGCGGTCGCCTGCGGCATGTGCCCGGTGATCACCTCCGACGAGCGGGTCGGCGGGCGGGGCACCTCGACCGCGTCGCCCGGGTGGAACCGGACGCGGACCTCGGCGGCGCCCATGCCGACCGGGAACACGGCCCCGTCCTCGCCGCCGGCCTGCCGCCACACCGACTGCAGGATCCGGTCGGCCTCGTCGGGTCGCAGGGCGACGTCGACGTCGGCGGCGTCGAGCAGCGCGTTGACGGTGTCGGTCACCGCGTCCAGGTGCGGCATCCGGCCGCCGGGCACGCCCGCCGTCAGGACCTCGTGCAGCGGCTGGGTCGCCGCCACCGCCTGCCGGTAGGTCTCGAACGCGGCCGTGGCGGCGTCGACGTACTCGCGCAGCCGCGCCGGATCGAGCTCGGCGAGTTCCAGCCGGACGAGCTCGAACGCGTCGCGGGCGGCGGTCGCGGCGTCGCGGGCCGCCCAGAACCGTTCGGCCGCGGAGTAGTGCCGGGCGGCCTCGTCGGCTGCCTGCTGGGCCGCGACGCCGGCCCGTTCGGCGCGGGCGTCGGAGCTGCGGTCGGTCCGGTCCTGCTCCGCGTCGCGGTCGGCCGCCTTCGCCGTGGCGGTCTCCTCAGCCTTCAGCGCGGCCTCGATCCGGGCGGTGACCCGCTCGTCGAGGGCCTTCGCGGCCCGGTCCAGTGTGCCGGTGAGTTCCGTGACGGTTGTTGCGGTGGGTGTACCTGCGGTGACCCGCACCTGCTCGGCGACCTGCCCTGTGCGCAGCGGCGCGTACGGGTCGGCTCCGTCACCGGTCCGGTCGGCGGCACGGGCCGCCCGTGCCGCGTCGCGGGCGTGACCGGCCAGCTCCTGAGCGGCGGGCGGCAGCACGTCGCGGCGCCACGCGTCGGCGGGGTTGTCCGCGACGACCCGCTCCGCGACGGCACGGGCCTGCTCGGCGACGGTGTCCGGCAGGCGGCTCAGGGCGGTCAGAGCGCCTTCGGCGCGGGTGCGCCCGCCCCGGCCGTAGACGTCGGTCTCCGCGCCCAGGATCGCCGCGGCCTCGGCCCGCAGCAGCGCGGCGTCGGCGCCGTCGGTGAGCCTGGAGCGCAGCCAGTCGCGCAGTGCCGCGACGTCCTCGGCCGGCAGCTGCCGGACCTGACCGTCGTGACCTGTCAGGTGCAGCGACCCGGCGGCCGGGCCCGGCGCGACGCCGGAGGCGAGCGCGGCCGGGTCGGGGCCGACGAGCAGCGGCCACGTCTCGGCGAGGATCGCCTCGGCGAGCAGGCCGTGCAGCGGCCCGGCGACGCCGCCGGGCAGCGGCTCGCCGCGCAGCGCGTCGAGCCGCGTGGCGTCCAATGTGGACATGCGGTCGAGCAGGGCAGTGCGCCACACCTCCCGCAGCTCGGCCGGGGCCGCGTCGTGGCCGCGGGTGAGGACCCGGGCGGCGGCGAGGTCGGCGTCACCGGCCCAGAGCACGCCGAGCCGGTCGCCGAGGGCGGTGACGACGTGCGCGGCAAGGTCCGCCGCGGCACGCACGCGCAGCGGCTCACCGGCCGGCCCGGCGGCCCGGTCGGTGAGTGCCGCGAAGGGCTCGCGCACCGGCAGCGTCACCGTCTCGCCACCGGCGGTGCGGACCTCGATCACGGCGTCGCCGCCGGGGTGCGGACGGGCGTGGTCGACAAGACCCGCCGCCGTCAGCTCGGGCAGCGCCCCGTTGACGGCGGCCTGCACCTCCGCGTGCCGCTGCTGCGCCGCGTCGGCGCGCCACGGCGCACCCGGGTCGGCCACCTCGCGGGCCGCCGCGGCCAGGTCCGCGGGGAGCCGGTCGACGACACGGGCGGCGGACTCGGGGCCGAGGCGGTCCAGCAACTGCCCGATCCGTGTGTCGGCAGCGGCGTCGGCGGCGCGGCCGTGCAGCTCCGTGGTGAGCTCGGAAAGGACGGCCCGTTCCGGACCGGTCAGCGGGGTCCGGCCGAGGAGCCGGTCCTTCAGCGTCGGCCCCGGTTCGGGCGGCGGCGACGCTCCGCGTTCCACAGTGGACGGTGGGGGTTGCAGGGCGGCGACGTGCTCCCAGCCGGGTTCGCGCAGGTTCAGGTACAGCTGCTGCTGCGCCGGGGAGAGCCTCCCGGCGGGCACCTCGGCGTCGATCATCCGCCACAGCGCCGGGGCGTTCGGCCCGTCGAGCCCGAGGTGCCGCAGGTGCGCCCGCAGGTCGGCGATCAGCGCCGCCCGCTCCGCCGGGCTCTGCTCCGCGACGATCCGCCCGACGCGCTCCTGCACGTCGCCGACGCCGCCGCGGTCGTGGTCGGAGAGCCGGTCGCCGGCGGGTGTGCCCGTGCGGTCGGTCAGCACGTCGGGTCGCGGGTCCGGGCCGGCCGGTCCCCACCATCCGCGGCGGTTCAGCCGGGCGTCGACCTCCCACGTCTCGTGGGTGAACGTGCCGAGCAGGTCGGGGCTGTCGGCGTGCCGGTCCGACAGTACGACGGTCGCGTCCGGCTCACGCGCCGGGGCGCCCTCGGCGACCTCCGTGCGGGCCCGCAGGTCGCCGACGTCACCGGCGGTGACCCGCATCCGCAGCGGCTCGCCCGTCCAGCGGCGCACCTCGACGTCGGCGGCGACGACGGTGCCGTCCGGGCCGGTGTGCACCTGGACCGGGCGGACCTCCCGGATGACGGAGTCACTCAGCCGGTGCAGCTCGGTCGGCTGGACGCGTTCCCAGAACGACCCGCCGACCCGGGCGGGGTCCGGCTCGGCAAGGCGGTCGGCCTCCGAGCGCGTGCCGTGCACGACGGTCGCGGTCACCGGCCGCTGCGGCGGGCGGTCGCCGGGGGTGTCGGCCCAGTCGATCCGGTCGTGGCCGAGCAGCGGTGTGGCCAGCGCCGCCGGGTCGTGCTGCCCGACGACCCGGGCGCGGACGGTGAACACGTCGACGCCGGTCTGCTCGATGCCGAGGAGCCGCAGCCGGGTCCCGGCGGCCAGCAGGACGCCGGCGTCGGCCGGCCCGTCGGTCAGCTCACCGATCCCGGTCAGCCGGGTCTGCGCCGGTGCCTCGATCGCCAGCCGGATCCGCTCGAACTGCAGCGGTGTGTGCGCCGACGCGGGTAGGAACCCCTTGTGCGTGACGGTCGCACCGACCATCCCGGCGAGCCCGGTGACGTCGGGCAGGCCGAGGGCGGCCGGCGACACGGCCGCGTGCAGCAGCAGGTCCGCGCCGGCCGGGCGCATCGCCGCCTGGATGCGCAGTGCGTCGGCCCGCTCGTCGCGGCCGCCGATGCGGCCGTCGTGATCGATGTAGGTGTCGACGTTATGCCCGGCCGCGGTGGGGTACCGCTCCAGCGCCGCCCGGATCGGCTCGGGCAGGCCGGCGGCGGGTCGCCGTACCTGCTCCAGCGGGCCGAACCTGGCGCTGTCGGCCGGTTCGCGCCACGGCACCCGCGTCGTCACGTCCAGCGCGGTGCGGGCCTCGTGGTGAGCGCGCCCCAGCGGTGTCTCCAGCCATGCGTCGACCTGCGAGCTGTAGTGCCCGCGGCCGGGTGTGCCCGCCGTGGCGTCGAGGCCGTCGACGACGCGGGCGGCCTCGGGCACGGTCAGCCCGGACACCCCCGACGGTGACGACCTGCCGATCCGGGTGCTCTCCTCGCGCAGCATGTCGTAGAGCTGCTCCGGCGACCGGGCAGCAGCCAGCAGCGCCGGGCCCTCCGCCTGCAGCCGCGCCACGACCCGCGGGTCGACGACGGCCGGGTACCGCGCGAGGACCTCGGCCCGCATCGCCTTCAGCGGGGTGCCGTCGGCGCCGAGGGCGGCTGCGGCGCGGTCGATCTGGCCCTCGCCGACGGCCCGCACGGCGGTGACGGCAGCCGTGGCCCGCTCCGGCGGCATCCGGCCGTCGAGCAGCTCACCGACCAGCTGCCGAAGGTCCGGCAGGAGCGGCTCGACCCGGGCCGGCGCCGCCGATCCGCCGGTGTCGCGGGTGGGCAGCGGCGGCCCGGCCGTCTCGGCCATCCCGAGCTCGATCCGGGCGCGCAGCAGGTCCGCGCCGAGCCAGGCGAGCTGGTCGTCGCCGGTGAACACCTGCCGGTCGGAGGCGAACGACAGCGCGTCCTCACCGGCCGGGCGTTTCGACGACAGCAGGTTGTGCACGCTGGACACGTCGACGTCGAACGTGACGCCGCGGGTCGTCGTCACCCGCAGCACCGCACCGGGAACGCCGAGCTCGTCCTGCCGGGCGACGGGGCTCGTGGTGACGCGGTCGACCCGCGCGACGCCGGGGATCTCACCGGGCCTGGCGATCTCGCCGACGGCCGCCGTGAACGCCTGCTCACCGCGCAGCCGGCTGTAGCGGCTGCTGTCGCTGGCACCGGACTCGACGTCGAACATGCTGACGTCGGCACCGCCCTCGCGGGCCTTCTCCGCCAGCATCCAGGCGTGGTCGACGGTCGGGACGTAGTGCCCGCTGCGGCCGCTCACCGACACCTGGCGGCCGTTGACGGCGACGAACTCACCGGCCGACAGGGTGTCGCCACCGGCAAGGAACGACGCGTGCTTCGCGTTGAACCGGCCCATCTGCGACTCGTGCAGCGCGTAGGTCCGCAGCGTGCCGGGCTCGACGACGAAGTGGTACAGCCCGTCCAGCGGGACCCCTTCGGCGTCGTACCACAGCCCGTCACGCAGGTGGATCTCCATCGACGCGCGGGTCTGTGCGTCGAAGTACGACACGCGGTCGCGGGCGTCCTGGAGGCGGATCTCCTCCTCCAGCCGCATCGTCGGCAGCGAGTCGTGCGTGCGCGGACCGGTGACCTCGACCCGCGGCACCGGCACCGGGTTGCCGGCCGCGTCGGTGAACAACGCGGTGTCGACAGGCTCGCGGACGTGTTCGAGCCGCCGGGCCAGTTGCAGCTCGATGCCGTCGGGCGCGCGCAGCTCGATCCGCGGCGGCCGGCCGCCGGTCCAGTAGGCGGGTTCGGCGGCGGCCCGCAGCAGCCCCCGGACGTGGCCGGTGAGCGCGTCGACAGCGTGCGAGTCGAACCGGCCGGCGCGCGCCACGACCTCCGGCGGCGGCGTGCTGACCCAGGTCCGGCCGCCGTCGGCCGCCTCGAGGAGAGCCCCGGTCAGCTCCGGGGAGCGCGGAAGGTCGGGCAGGCCTGCCAGCTCCGGGCCGGGCCGCGTGCCGGGCACGAACGCGGGCGGCTCCAGGTGCTGGGTGCCGTGGGTGCGCCGGACCCCTTCGATGGTCTCGATGATGCCGGGCAGGGCGTCCTCGGCGAGGTTGTACTGCACATGTGCGCCGGACTGCCCCGGCCGCTTGAACATCTGCCGGTCCAGCTCGAGGATCTCCCGGGCGATGACGCCGCGCTGCCCCGGCGGGGCCTGCTCGAGGGCCTCGGACAGCACCTTCAGCTGGGCGAGCAGCTGCCTGTCGTCACCGTTGAGCTTGAACGCCCGGCCATCCGGCCGCAGCGCGCCGGCCTGCTCGCTATCCTGGCCCAGGAGCCGGTTGACGAACCCGCTGACCTTGCTGCGGGTGCCGGCGACGTCGACGGCGTGCGCCTCGAGGGCGCGTGCGGTGAACCTGTCGAGCCGGGCCGCGTCGTGCAGCACCGACTCCGGCACGACGACCTCGACGGCCGGCTTCCCCGCCACGGTCGCGGCCGTGCGCACCGGCGTCGACGGCTCGGCCGCCGGCAGCTCACCGGCGCGCGGCACGGGTTCGGCGGTGGTCCGGAAGACGATCGGCCGGCCCTTCTCCGGCTGGACCACGACGTGGTCGGCACCGGCCGACACGCTCCACCGGGCGTCCGCGGGCAGGCCCCGCTGCACCGAGTCGGCGATCGCCGGGACCTGCTCCGGGCCGCGGGCGCCGCCGGCGAGCCGGTCGGCTGGCGCGGCACGGTCGAGTCCGTCCGCCACGGACGTGTCGAGCCACTCGGTGAGCGCCGTGCGCAGCTGCTCCGGGTGCAGCCGGCCGGCGAGCGACTGGGCGACCCCTGACAGGTCGGCGACGACCGGTGCCCGGCCGGGGACCGTGACCCGCACCTGACCGTCCGGCAGGGCCTCGATCCGCGAGCCGGGGACCGCCGCGTCGACGCGGGCGGCGTAGAGGTCCACCACGTCCTCGACGGCCTGCCGAGCCGCGCCGTCGAGCCGCACCGGCTCCACCCGCGGCTGCGCCACCTTGAACGACAGGTCGATCCCGGCCCGGCCCAGCACGTCGGTGACCTGGTGCAGGTACTCGGGGGCGATCCGTTCGCCGGACAGGAACTGGACCACACCGTCGACGACGGCGATCCTGCCGTAGCCGGCGAGCGGCATCCCCAGGCTGCCGGGGGAACGGTCCGGCCCGACCACCAGGAACGTGCCGTCGGTGCCCATGCCCCACAACGCGACGCCGTCCGGGGCGAGCGCACGGGTGTCGAGGCGGCGCCCGTCACCGTCGAACAGCGCCGACCGGCCCGGCACCACAGGGTCCGGCCCTGCCGTCACCCTGGCGCGGGCCTGTTCGGCGGCGCTGAGTGATACATCCCGATATCCCGATGCAACGTCCGGCCAGGCGTGCAACGGCCGGGACCCGCCGTCCGCCGGCCCGCGTTCGAGTTCCGCGCCGTCACCGAACGCGTCGCGGGCCAGCTGCTTGCCGTTGGGCAGGGCGCGGACGTACTCGTTGATGACGTGCTGCCGGACCCGGCTGTCGGACTCCAGCGGCCACTGGTAGTCGCGCGGCACCGCGGCGTCGTGCCCGTCGCGGGCCAGCTGCGCCGCCGTCCGGCTGCCGGCCATCCCCTCCAGGAACTGGCGCTGCTGCTGGAACGCCGCGTATTCGCGCTCGAACAGCCGCTGGGCGATCGCGACGTCCTGCGCGTACGGGTCCGCGATCTCCTGGCGGAAGGCCGCCACCTCCCGGGACCAGCTGGGCTGCCGCGCATGCGTCGTCTCGTGCACCGCCGTCGACGCGACCTCCATCAGCGACCTGTCCGGCCGGATGAGCAGCCGCTCGAGCCTGCCGTCGTAGAGGCCCTTGACGTTGCCCTGGATGTGGTGCTCGATGTTGCGGTACTCCCGCGCGGACAGCAGCTCCCTCGCGTGCGCCTCGTGCAGCGGCACCGCTCGGTCGAGCTGCCCGATGACGGCGTCGGCGACGTCGCGGGGCATGACCCGCTCGACGGCCGCGCCGATAATCGCCCGGTCCATCGGGTGGAACCGGTGGGTGACCGGGTCGATCGCCGTCTGCCGGTTGACCATCTCCACCGCGTCGAGCGGGTCGACGCCGTGCAGGTCGCGCCACGCCTCGTCGACCTCGGGACGGCGCTGGTGCTGGTCGTGCTCGACGATCGTGTGCCGGTCGCCGTACTCGCGGACCTGCCGGCTCAGCTCCCGCACCCCGTCACGGACCGGGGCCAGGTCGCCGGTCGCCCGCGCCTCCCGCAGCAGCGCGTCGAGCCGGTCCGCCTGTGCCCGGACCGCGTCCAGCGCCTCGAGCCACTCGGTGAGCCGCGGCGACGGCTCGAACGTCCGCTCCAGCCGCGCCTTGGCCTGGTCGACGAGCTCCCGGACGTTGTCGGTGAGCTGCTCGCCGGTGCGGTACCGCGTTCCGTAGTGCTCGCTGACCCGCGGCGGCCGGTCGGCGCGCTCCAGCTCGACGGCGGCCTCCGCCTCCTCCCGCAACCGCTGCAGGGCGGCGTCGATCTCCGCCTTCGACTTCGGGGTGCCGCCGTCGGTCAGGTGGTCCTGGATCTGCCGGGCCAGCTCCGGCGGGGTCGACCTGTCGGCGAGCCGGGCACCCACCCACTCCGGGGTGATCTCCCGCGGCGGCGGCGACCCGGCCGGGGTGGTGTCCCGGACCCGCACCTGCTCGGCACCGACGACGGGCACCGGCTCGGACGGCTTCACCGGCACCGGGTCGGCGGTCCGCGCCGGCGTCTCCACCGGGTCCGGCACCCTGACAGGGCCGTCCGGCGTGGCCTTCGACGGCGGTATCAGGTCGTGCACCGAGTCGTGCAGCGCCCGCCACGCCGCCGGCAGCTGGTGCAGCCCGGACGCGGGCACCGCGACCACCGCCGGTCCGGTCTGCACCCAGCGTTCGCCCGCCCAGACCATCTCGGGCCGCACGATCGCCGGGTGCCCGCCCGCCAGGATCGAGTTGACCTGCGGGGTGAACCACACCGAGTGCCCGTCCGGGAAGTGCGCCACCAGCCCGTGCTTCTCGAGCGTGATGCGCACCGGCGAGTCCGGCTGTGCGTTGCCGAGGATGTCGTCGATGTGCCGGTTGAACGCGTCGCGCGTCCCCTCGGGCGTCGAGAGCCCGTCGCGCGGCGGCACCCCTTCGACCTCGACCGGCATGATCCGCGGCGGGACCCGCGTGCCCGGCGCCGGCGGGCGGCCCGTGATCGGGTCCGGCCCCTGATCGGGCAGGCCGTCTGGCAGAGCGGGTGCACCCCGGCCCGGCGGCACGGAGGTGTCCGTGGCGTCGCGCAGCTGCTCCGGCAGTGCACCACCGGTGCGGGGCTGCGGGCCGCGCACGGTCTCCACGGGCACGGCCGTGCCGTCCGGCGGGCTCTTCAGCCACGAGTCGACGACGTTGAGCGCCTGCCGCAGGCCGATCGCGACCTCCGCCGGGCGGGTCGCCGGATTGCCGGCCCCGACCCGTTCGTCGATGACGACCCGAACCGGACCGGCGGGGCGGCCCGGTCCCCCGTCGTCGAACCGCAGCTCGGGGAACTCCACCCGGATCCGTGCGCCGCCGGGGTTGCGGCCGATCTCGACGCGTACCTCGGCGAGGCCACCGTCGCGGAACCACACACCGTGCAGCCCTTCGCCGAGCGCCGCCACCCGGACGGCCTGCCACGGCGTGGCGAGGGTCGGCCCGCGGCCAGCGGCCGGTGCGGGCACCCGGTCGACGGCCCGGTCGATGGCACCGCGCAGCCCGGCGGCGTCACCTGCCACGTCGGCGCCGAACGACCGGCCGAGCGTCAGGTTGCGCGGCTCGGCCCGGGTGAACTGCCCTGTCGCGGCCGGTTCGGGATAGCCGTCGCGCAGCCGCTGGAACTCCACCGGGATCTCGGCGGGGCCGCGACCGGCGGCGGGCGGTTCGGTGGTGACCGGGTCGGCCGCCGGATCCCGTGCGGGATTGACGGCCGTGTTCTGTGCCGGGTCGGTCCTGGGTCCGGTGGTGCGGTCCGTGCCGGCGGGGCCACGGTCGACCGGTCCTGCGTCGCCGGGGCGGTCGAGCAGCGGCGGCAGGTCACCGCCGTCGGCGGGGTGGCCGTTCCTGCCCGCCGCGGTGCCGTCCTCGAGCCTGGTGACTTCGCCGGCCCTTCCGTTCTCCCCGGCCCTTCCGTTCTCCCCGGCCCTTCCGTTCTCCCCGGGCCTTCCGTTCTCCCCCGGCCTTGTTGTCTCGCCGGGTCTGGTGGTCTCGCCGGGCTTTGTGGTTTCGCTTGGCCGTGCGGACTCACCGGGTTTGATCGTCTCGGCGGGAATGCCGTTTTCGCCCGGCCTGATGGATTCACCCGGTCTGATGCTCTCGCCGGGGTGGATCGTTTCGCCGGGCCTGACGCCTTCGCCGGGTCTGATGGACTCGCCTGGTCTGATGGTCTCGCCGGGGCGCAGGGTCTCGCCGGGGCGGGCCGTGCCGCCGTCCACCGGGGTTTCCGGGCCGCGGACGAGTGTGCCGCCGTCGGCGGTCCGCGACGCCGCCGGGCCGCGCACCACCCCGCCGCGGTCGGCCGGGACCTCGGGGCCGCGCGGCGGGCCGCCGTCGACAAGGGCGTCCGGGCCGCGGACGACCCCGCCGCCGTCGACCACGGTCTGCGGGCCGCGCACCACCGGGCCGCCGTCGACCTGCGGCCCGCGGATGGCTGGCCCGGCGGGCTGGCGCGGGCCGCCGGGTGGGCCACCACCGCCCGGGCCGCCCGGGGGTGGCGGTGACCCGGCACCGACCGACGAGCCGGGCGCGATCTGCGGCTGGTCCCGCACGACGATCGGGTCGAGGAAGTACCGGTGGACCTGGACCTTGCCGTTGGGGTCGATCACGCCGTACTCGCGCAGCTGCCCACCCTCGGGGATGGTGCCGCCCTCGGTGCGGAAGAACGCGGCACCGCGGCCCGGCGCGTGCCACTGCTCGACGCCGTTGAGGTTGGCGACCCTCGCGGGGACGTTGCCGCCCTGCGGGGTGTCGAACCTGGTGATGAAGCCGGGCCCGCGCTCCGCCGGCACGATGTGCACCGACTGGCCGATCTTGATCGGCATGTGGGCCGGATTCGCGGTGAAGTGGCTGGCGGCGCCGAAGACACCACCGACGAACGCGCCGTGCAGGACGCCATCCTTGATGCTCTCACCGGTCGCGGCGTTGAAGAGGCCGCCTGCCACACCACCGCCGATGGCGTGGCCGAGCGGGCTGCCCCACATGCCCGCGCCGAACAGGGCACCCTGCGCCGCGTACACCTTGACCTGATCCAGGTCGAGCAGACCCGGGTCGAGGTTGCGCTTGTCGATGATGTGCAACTGACCGATGAGGTTGCCGCCGCCCATGAACAGCCCGCCCATGGCGATGCGGGTGCCGAGATACTTCGCCATCTCCATACGGAACGACACCTTGGCCGTCTGCGCCGCCGCCTGCTGCATGAGGACGCTGCGGGCTGCCTGCTGACCTGCCGCGTCGACGCCGAGGCGGCCGAGTGCCCCTTCCATGGCGCGGCCGCCGACCCGCGCGCCGAACTGCCGGGCCAGCTGCTGCTCCAGGGCCCTGGCGTAGGCGGCGCGGGTGGCCCGGCCGGCGGCCATCGTCGCGGCGCGGGAGCCGACCGACCGGCCGACCCCGGCGGCGACGCTGCGGCCGATGGTGTTGCGGATGAGCCCGTTGGTGAGCGTCGAGCGCAGCCACTGGTTGGCCATGCGGTCCGCGACGTGCCGGGCGATGACGTTCTTGGGCAGCAGCCCCCGCACGATGCCGGCGCCGAGGTTGCGGGCGAAGTTGGGCAGTGTGGTGCGCGCGAACGTCGTCCCCGCGGTGCGCAGCGCCGGCAGCGTCGAGCGGGCGAGGACCGGCAGGGCGCCGCGGCCCAGCGCCGGCAGGGCGGCGCGGGTCAGCGCGGGGGTGGTCGTGCGCACCAGCGTCGGCGCGACACGCGCCAGGAACGGGGTCAGGCTCCTCAGCGCCACCCGGAGCGTCATCTGGCCGATCGCCGTGATGGTCTTCGTGGTGGCGATGCCGATGAGCCTGCCGGTGGTGAGGAACGCCGGGACCACACCGCTGAGCGAGGCACCGCCGGAGAAGAACGCGGCGATGATGAGCTGCAGGAGCAGGGCGCCGAGCATGATGAGGTTCAGTGCGACCATGAACTCCTGCAGCTCGATCTGGAAGCCGAAGCCGTCCAGACTCTGCGACAGGGAGCTGAGCCCCTCCAGGGTGGCGCCGACCGCCCGCAGGTAGTTCAGCCACTGTTCGGTCCACTCGACCGCGCCCTGGCTGGCCCAGTTCTGCATCAGCGCGTCGGCGACGTGGGAGACCTCTTCGTAGAGGTCGGCGAGCTCGTTGGCGGCGTCGGCGTAATGCCTCGCCAGCGTGTAGATGCTCTCCTTGTCGGCTTCGGGGACCCTGCCGATGATGAGGTCCCGGGCCATGTTGCCGGAACCCGGGATGTGCTCCTCGAGCTCGACGAACCATCCGATGATGGTGTCGATGACGTTGTCCACCGTCACCCCCGCCGGGTCGCCGGCAGGCGCGCCGGGCGCACGTGTGTCGTCAAGCCGGTGCCCAGGTCACTCAGGTGCGGGCGGCGTTGTCGATGTCGGTGGCGCTGTCGTCGTCGGTCGCCGTGTAGGCCCACATGGCGTCCAGCGCGTGCTGGCCGAGGTTGGTCATGCCCTCGCCGAGCTTGCGGGCGTTGGTCTTCACGGCCTGGTTGGCCGTCGTCTTCTCGTCACCGACGCCGGACGGGACCATCTGGTGGTAACCGCCTTCGCCGCCCTCGCCGTGCAGGAAGCTGTCGGCGAAGTCGTCGCCGCCGAAGGTCGCCGTCTGGTCCAGCGGGTCGATCCGGGCGATCGCATTCGACATGGTGCTGGTGAGCCGGCCGCCCAGGTCCTTGATCTTCTGTGCCGAGTTGAGCAGGTCGGCGGCGGTGCTGCCGAGAATGACGTAGTCACCCATCGTCGTCCCCCTGTCGCCGGATGTCGGCATCGTGGCTCTGGATCAGCTTGTTGATGTCCATGCCGCCGGCCCGGGCCGCGCGCATGTCCGACGGCAGTGCCTCGTCGTAGATCTCCTGTGCCTGCCGCTCCGACTCCTCGATGGCCTTGCGGACGGTGGCCACGATCGTCGCGGCCAGCTCCTTGGAGTTCGGCTTGCGGTAGACCCGAGGGTCGATCTCGAGCTCGATGAGGTGCCCGCGCGGGCCGACCACGGCCTTGACCGTGCGGTCGTCCGACCACGCGGTGCCCGTGACCTCGAGGGCCTTGCGCTGGATCTCGGGCAGCTCCTTGGTGACCCGCTTGAGATCGGCGAGCATCCCTTCGATCGCGCCCCAGTTGGGACGATCCACGGCACCTCCCCGTCAAGCCGCGATCACTGTGCCTCGGGTGTCCAAGTGTGCACTCGCCGAGGCTCCGGCGCAGCCCCGCCCCGGAACCCCGGCGGTCTTCGTCACATCCTCCATGACCGGTCCAACGGATCGGTCAGATGCCCGCGGCGATCTGCTTGTCGACCGCCTGCATCCGCTCGGCCGACGCGCCCAGCTTCACACCGACCTGCGACAGGGCGGCCTTGATGTCGCTGATGCCCGAGTTCCACTCGGTGCGGGCGGAGTCGACCGCCTGGCCGGCGGCGCCGTGCCAGTCGGCGGCGAAGAGCTGGGTGAACTGCGTGTAGAGGTCCTCGAGGGACCCCTCGACCGCACCCGTGTAGGTGCCGATGGCGGACGCCACGTCTGCGATCTGGCCGAAGTTGTAGGTAATGGCGCCGTCAGCGCCGTATCCCGCTCCCATGGATGTTCCTGCCTCTCGAAGGTCTCGTCGCGGAAGGGGTCAGCCACGCAGAGCGGCGATGACCGTGGAGTCGCCGGTGGCGGCAGCCGCGGCCCGGATGTCGTTCGCCGCGTCATCGTCGTTGACACCGAACGTCGAGGAGGCGTTGCTGATCTTCCCGGCGAGGTCGTCGAGAGCGTTCAGCATCTTCGTCAGGCCCTGGTTGAGCTGGGCCGAGGAGCCCTGCAGCGCGTTGTTCGCGGCACCGGACATGCCTGCCCCGCTGAGGCCGTTGATCCGGTCCAGCAGCTGCGCCATGCCGGTCGCGATGCTCTCGCGGGTCTCCATGCACTTGTTGGCCATCGTGTTGAGCTGGTCCTGGGTCGCGTGGACCGTGCCCACACCTGGTGTGTCCGTCAAGTTCGTCTCACCCCGTTTTCTGCTGTGGCTCCCCCGGCGGGAAGCTCGCTGAGCGATGGATCGATACAACCCACCATAATGCGGCGTACCAGACGGTAGCGCCCCAGTTCAAGGTCGGTCCAGTCGGACAGGGTTATCCACTGTGGCGCTGTCCGGTTACGCTCGATCTGGACGAGGATGCCGGAGCGCCTCGGGCGATGGACCAGGGGCACGGATCGACGGGGGAGAGATCTTGGCTGAGCCGCACGACGACGTGCCCTACAACCCGTACCGGTCTCAGACCACCGCCAACACGAATCCGGCGTGGCTCGATGCCGGCCACAAGAACATCGACGCCGACATCGACGGCATGGCGGACTTCGCCAACAACATGAAGATCATCATGGAGAACCTCCGCGGCAAGATCCCGGAGCTCAACCTGCTCGGCACCATGCCGCTCAACGCGTGGGCGGCCGGCGTGCTGCCCGAGGGTGCCTACACCGCGCATCTAATGCTGGCCAACTACAACGAGTTGCAGCAGTATCTGTCGTTCCTGGCGCAGGGGCTGATGAACACCGGCTCAGCCGCGCAGACCATCGCCAACGCCTATGCCGGCACCGACGGCTGGTCCGCCGCCGACATGAACGCGGTCAAGTTCGCCTATGGCGACAGCAAGGCCGAGCGGCCGGCCGGCTATCCGGAGGAATGGCTCAAGCAGGTCAAGACCTGGCAGGACGCCTACAGCAAGAACATGAGCTCCGGCAACGGTGCCGCGTCGGGCGTGGTGGTCCGCTGGACTGACCAGGACACCTTCACCGACGCGCAGGGTCAGCACAAGGTCGCCGTCAGCACCGACGGCGTGCGCCGCGAGATGATCACCAGGGTCGACCCGTACACCGGCAACACGGTGACCACGATGGTGTTTACCTATCCGCCGAACCCGAACGGGAAGACGGCCGAGGAGCGCGCGGGCTACACGCGCACGAGCCGGGCGGTTACCACGACCTACGCCACGTCGGGCAACACGGTGCAGCAGCAGACCACCTATTACGGCGACGACGGCCAGGTGACCGGTTCGCAGACGCAGACGACGACCTACACCGACGGTGAGGTCTCGAGCATGCACACGCAGAACAAGGACAAGGACGGCAACGACACGACCGGCAACAGCGTGGTCACCAACGCCGACGAGAGCCAGACCATCACCACGACGCAGGCCGGCAGAGACCCCAAGGTCCTGGAGATCGGCGAGCAGACCGAGGGCGTGGTCGGCGCCGGCGAGCAGCCCGCCCAGGACAAGATCAACCAGCTCAGGCCGCAGTGATGTCCCGTGGCTGAAGACTGGCGGTATATGCGCGCGGAGATGCCGCACCCCGGCCCCTCCGGATCCGGCATGTGGTATAAGGTGCCCGATCGATTCGACGTCGAGTTCACCAACCCGCCCAACGACGGCGAGAACGGCCCGTGGATCGAGGACATCCGCCGGCAGATCATGAACCACCACCCGGAGGACATCTCCGCGCTGGCCGACCAGTGGTACCGGACGTGGCAGCTGCTCTTCGGCGTCCAGCAGCAGGTCCTGCAGACCAGCAACGACCTGTACGAGAAGGACTGGAAGGACGGCGACGCCCGCGACAAGTTCATGACCGAGGGGCCGGGCAAGATGCTGGCCTATCTGCAGTCATGGATGGACTCTGTGCTCGACAACGTCGCCGCGCTGCGCGCACAGGTCACCATCGTCCGTGCCGCGCGCACGGAGATGGAGGGGATGTGGAGCCGGTACAAGACGGCCATCGACAAGGCGTCGGAGACCGACGGCACGTTCGGCAACTGGTTCTGGCACTACAACCTGATCCCCGGCGGCGACCAGACCGACTACGACAACGCCAACAAGCGTGACGCGATCGAGCAGGTCAACGAGAAGAAGAAGGAGTTCGCCCGCGAGGCGCAGGGGCTCGCGCACCGCACCGCGCAGCAGATCTTCCAGACCTACTCGACGATCGGCAACGGCCACGGCGCGCCGTTCTACCCGATGAACGCACTGATGACGCCGATCGGACAGCCCAACCCGATCAGCCCCGGAGGGCCGCCCGGCGGCATGCCCGGCGGCATGCCCGGCGGTCCGCCGCAGGGGCTCAACCAGAGCCTGCTCAACCTGCAGCAGAACCCGCCGGTCATCCCGAATCCGGTCTCGACCAACCCGCTGCAGCCGGTGCTCAACGTCACCAACCCGCCGAATGTGCTGCCGCCGGGCGGGCTGCCCAACCCGACGATCGTGCCGCCGGTGCTGCCGCCCGGTGTCCGCCCGCCCGGGCAGCCCCTGGCGAAGCCGACGACCCTCAACCCCAACGTCACGTCGCCGTTTGCCAAGCTCGCCCCGAAGGGCCTCAACCCGGGCCTCATCCAGGCGAAGGGCATGGCCGCCCCGACCGGCGACATGACGCCCGGCGCGCTGCGCTCCCCAGGTTCGACCCCGCCGGCACCGCCGATGTCCAACCGCGCCCAACGGCAGAATCCGCGCGCCAACCCGGCCGGCACGGGCAGGCAGCAGGAGAAGCTCAACGGCATCCCGCGGCAGGGCGGGGTCGAGGAACCGTTCGCGCGGCAGCAGTCCGGCACCGTCCCGCCGGTCCTCAAGAACAAGCAGCGCGGTGCGAGCGACAAGCCCGGCAGCCAGTCGGAGCTGCACCCGCAGTCCCGGCAGGCGGCAGGCGCCACGTCGCCGCTGCGCCCTGCTGGGGCCGCTCCGCCGGTGCTCAAAGCCCCGTCGCAGAGCCCGATGTTGCCGCCGGGGCAGCCCGGATCGCGCACCACACGCAAAACCACGACAGGCAACGGCCAACCCGGTCAGCCGGTCCCGAACTCCGACTGGGTCGGGGTGGAGGCCGCCCGCTCCGACGTGGCCGCGCCGATTCTCGACGCTCCGGAGCTGCCGCCGACGGGTGCCGCGGTGTCGAAGCTCGAGGAGGTCAAGCTCCGCGGGCGGGCCGCCGCGACCAGTGGTCGCTCGGGCGGGCAGCCGCGGATCAAGGCCGGCCAGACGGTGTCGCCGGAGCTGACGGCGCGCAAGGCCCGCCGCGACGGGTCCGGCACGGGGTCCGAGGCCGACGAGTCCGGCGACCGGATCGTGACCGACGACGTCGCGTTCAGCGTCGAGACGCCCGGTGGAGGCGTGGTCGCGAAACAGCAGGACACGAGGGCCTACCGCCCGGAGGCGCCGACCGTCCTGGGTGGCGGCGCCTGATCCGTTGCCTGCTCTGCGTGGAGGGTTTCGTCTGCTGGTCGCCTCATCGCGCGGCGGCCAGCAGGTCCTCCAGGACGAGCATCCGGAGGTCCTCGCGACTCGGGACCCGGCCGAGGCTGCGCAGCCGCCCGGACTGCGCCTTGCGCATCCCTTCGAGCAGCTTGCGGGCCTCACGCGCGTTGCCGAAGTTCTGCCCGCGGTCCATCTGGTCGAACCACTCGTACAACGCGTCCTCGAGCCCGGGGGCGAAGACGTAGTCGTCGTTGCGGGCGATCCGCCCCGCGATCAGCACGAGCTCCTGCGGCGAGTAGTTCTCGAACTCGAGCGTCTTGGCGAACCGCGACGCCAGACCCGAGTTGGCGTCCAGGAAGTCGGCCATCTCGGCGGTGTAGCCAGCGACGATGACGGCGACCTGGTCGCGCTGGTCCTCCATCAGCTTCACCAGCGTGTCGATCGCCTCCTGCCCGAAGTCGGCGCTGGCGCCACCGGAGCGGGCCAGTGTGTAGGCCTCGTCGATGAACAGGACCCCGCCGAGCGCCTCCTCGAAGACGGTCGTGGCCTTTTCCGCGGTGTGGCCGATGTACTGCCCGACGAGGTCACGACGTGAAACTTCCTTGAACTTGCCGATGGGCAGGACCCCGAGGGCCTTCAGCAGCTGCCCGTAGAGCCGGGCGACGGTCGTCTTGCCGGTGCCGGGCGCCCCGGTGAAGATGAGGTGGTGGCTGACCGCGCCGACGGCGAGGCCGGCACTGCGGCGCCACTCGTTGACCTGAATCTCGTCGATCAGCGAGCGGACCTCGCCCTTGACCCCGGCCAGGCCGATCATCGAGTCGAGTTCGGCGAGGAGCTTGTCGACCTTGTCCGTGTCCTGCTTCGTCGCGCCCTCGATCGCCTGCACGCCGACCCGCGGCCGGTGCCGTTCGTCGGCCTCGCGGATCGTCGGGCTGGCGCCCTCGTCGACGTGGATGCCCGGCGTGGCCGTCGACTCGACGCGGCAGCTGTCCACGAGCCCGCCGCAGCCACGGCCGAACATGATGCCGACACCGTGCGTGTCGTGGATCCACGTCTCCGTGATCGTCGGTGCGCTCTGGTGCGCGACGGAGACGCCGGCGTCGCCGGTGGCCGAGATGTCGCAGCGCTCGATCGTCGGCTTTGCGGCGTGGTACACGTAGATGCCGCGGAATCCACAGCCCTCGATCGTGCTGTTGCGGATGACGGGGCTTGCCCCGAGGCGCACGATCACCCCGTCGTCGGCGATGTTGCGCACCTCGCACTTGTCGACGACGCCGTCGGAGTCTTCGATGACCATCCCGTACTGCCCCTGCGTCACCTTCACATCGGTCGCCTCGACGTGCGCGCCGTCGGTGATGCTGAGCCCTGCCGCGAACACGGCACCGACCTCGCACGCCTCGATCGCGAGCCGGCCACCGGTGACGCTGACCGCCGGATAGTCGTCGGCGGTGAGGACCAGGCCGCGCAGCGTGACCTCGGCCGACTCGCACGCCACGGCTGAGCTGCCGAGCCCTGTCGCGTCGAGCGTGACCGAGCCGGCCTTCCCCGCCGCGACGATGCTCACCTTGCGCCGCTGCAGCCGGACCACCTCGGCATAGGTGCCCGCCTCGACCGAGATCACCGCGCCGTCGGTCGCGATCTCCAGTGCGTCCTGAATCGTCGGATATGCCCCGACCCGTTCCCGGGACACGATCAAAGTCTGCGCCATAACCCCACCGTCGACGGCAAACGATTGACGCGAGCGTACCTCGCGGCTCCCAGTCACTGTCGTTCAGCGAGGCTGATGAGGAGCGACGGCTCTGCGGCGCCGCCAAGAAGGTCGAGCATGAACCGCAGTTGCGGCGAGCACTGCACGATCAGCCCGCCCGGCACGGTACGCGCGGACTGCAGCATCAGATTGGCGGTGGCACCGTCGGCGAACCGCAGCGCCGACGCGTCGATGGTCATCGGCACTCCCGACGCGGTGCGGTCGTCGCGGAGATCTGCAACGCAGAAGTGCAGCGCGAGGCGGTTGGACAGATCGCACACGACGCTCACCTCAGCATTGGCGAGCCTCCACGCGGACGGGCACGTCCGCGAGGCGGCCGTCGTCGCCATGGGTGACCAGCTACGGCCCGCGCACCTGCGGTTCCTTGTGCAGCTGGCCGTCGACTGGGTGCCGGAGGTGCGGGCCGCCGCGCTCCGGGTGCTGGGGACCGCGTTCGGCGAGCGGCCCGCGCTGCGGCTTCCCGCCGTCCGCGCCGCCGCCAAGGTCATCCGTCACAAGCACGCCCTCTGCATGGCCGACCTGATCACTGCATGAACGGAGCGCCCAGCATCGCGCGGATCTCCTCCTCCCGCTGGGCGCGGGTCTTCGGGAAGCCCTGCGCGTCGGGGCGGCGCTGCCACGGGTGCGGGCCGCCCGGCGGGCGGTACTCGACGCCGAGCGCGTCGAGCCGGTCGAGGTGCGACGCCAGCCTGAAGGTGAAGCCCTCGGCCGGGCCGGACCACATCACCTCGGCGAAGGAGGCCAGCCGCGGGAACGTCGCGTAGTCAACCGCGCGGGCGGACGGGAGGTGCTCGGTCCACACGTTGCACTGCGCGCCGAGCACCAGCCCCGCCTCGGCCAGGGTGAGGCCCGGCGGGACCGGGTCGAAGGTGTATACGTCGGCGACGGACAGCCGCGTGCCGACGGGGATCGGTTCGTCGGGCGCGTCGGACTGGCGGTAGTCGAGGTAGGTCCACATGTCTGGGCAGGAGACGACGTGGTGGCCGGCGCGGACCGCGCGGACGGCCGCTTCCGGGCCGCGCCACGCAGCGATCAGTGCACCGCTGGGGGCGCCACCTTCGAGGATCTCGTCCCACCCGTGCACCGTCCGGCCGTGGCCGGCGATGTGGCCAGCGACTTGGCCGACGAACCACGCCTGCAGTGCCGTTTCGTCGGGCAGACCGAGCTCCCGCATCCGGTCCTGGGCTGCGGGGCTCGCCTTCCACTCGCCCTTGGGGCACTCGTCGCCGCCGATGCCGATGTACCGCCCGGGGAAGATCGCGCACAGCTCGTCGATCACGGCGCGGCAGAAGTCGAGGGCGGCGTCGGACACGTTGAGCACGTGCCGTGAGATGCCCCAGCCGGTCCGCACGTCCACGTCGGCGAGGCCGTTGCCGAGCTGCGGGTATGCGGCCACGGCCGCCTGCATGTGGCCCGGCAGGTCGACCTCCGGCACGACCGTGATGTGCCGGTCGGCGGCGTAGGCGACGATCTCGCGCAGGTCGTCGGCGGTGTAGTAGCCGCCGTGCGGGCGGTCGTCGACGACGCCGTGCTGCCGCGACCCGCGCATCGTGCCGTGCCGCCACGTCGCGATCTCGACGAGGCGCGGGTAACCGGGAATTGGCAGGCGCCACCCCTGGTCGTCGGTGAGGTGCAGATGCAGCACGTTCAGCTTGTGTACCGACAGCAGGTCGACGAACCGCAGCACGTCGGCTTTCGGCATGAAGTGCCGGGCGACGTCGAGCATGCACCCGCGCCACGGCCACCGCGGCGCATCGTCGACGGTCACGGCGGGCAGCAGCCAGTCGACCCCGGTGACCGGCGCCCGGCGGTACACCTCGGGCGGCAAGACCTGCAGAAGGCTCTGCAGACCATGGAAGACCCCCGCAGGCGTGCCGCCGGTGAGGTTGACGCCGTCCGCGGTGATGCGCAGGCGATAGCCCTCGTCGGGCAGCGAACGGTCGACGGACAACCGGATGTCGTCGCCGGGCGGCAGGAAACAGCCGGTGGCCGGGCCGAGCGTGGCGCGCAGCCAGGCCGCGGCCCGCTCGAGCCCGGGGGCGGCGGAAAGGGTCGTCGCGGGGGTGAGGCGAAACTCGCCGCGGTCGGGTTCCACTGTGGACGGACGAGGGATCATCCTTTCACCGCCCCGCCGAGACCGGCCACGAGACGGCGCCGGACCAGCAGGAAGAACAGCAGCACCGGCACGGTCATCAGCACGGACGCGGCCATGATGCCGCCCCAGTCGTTCTCGTCGGGTTTGAAGAACACCAGCAGCGCCATCGGCAGCGTCTGGTTCTCGCTGGCGCTGATGATGAAGGTCCGGGCGAACAAGAAGTCGTTCCACGCGGTGATGAACGAGAACACGCTCGTCGCCGCGAGACCCGGCGCGACCAGCGGGAACAGGATCCGCCACAGGACGGTGAAGCGGCTAGCGCCGTCGATGACGGCGGCCTCCTCGAGCTCGTCGGGGACGGCGGCGACGAACCCGCGCAGCATCCAGATCGCGAACGGCAGCGTGAACGCGGTGTGCACCAGCACCAGCGAGCCGAGCGTGTTGAGCCCGACCCCCGGCACGACGGTGCCGACGTCGCGGACGAGGAAGAACAGCGGGATGGTCAGCGCCTCGATCGGCACCATCTGTGCGATGAGGAACATGACCAGGATCGTCGTGCGGAACTTGAAGTGGTACTTGGTGAGCACCACTGCGGCGAGGAACGCGACGAGCGCCGACAGGGCGACCACGACGAGGGCAACGACGAGGCTGTTGAGGAAGTACCGGCCGAAGCTCTCGACGCCAAGGACGCGGCGGAAGCTGTCCAGCGACGGCGCGAGCGTCCACGGCCGCTGGTGCAGCGACTGGATCTCGCCGGGCGGTTTGACCGCCGACAGCAGCATCCAGTAGATCGGGAAGATCGTGACGAGGGCGACGAGGACCGCGATCCCGTTGAGGAGGTGCTTTCTCACAGCGGTTCTCCGCTCCTGCGCAGCGCCCGCAGGTAGGCGAGCGTCACCGCGAGCAGGATGACCATCATGACCACGCCGATGGCCGAGCCGAGGCCGTATTCGGACGCGGCGAACGCCTGCTGGTAGGCGTAGACGTTGAGGGTGAGGTTCTGCCCGGCGATCCCGCCACCGCCGGTCATCACGTAGATCTGGGTGAACACCTTGAAGTCCCAGATGATCGACTGGATGACGACGATGGTGAGCAGCGGCCGCAGGATCGGCACGATGATCCGCCAGAACTGCTGCCAGGCGCCGGCGCCGTCGAGCTGGGCCGCCTCGAGGGTGGCGTCGGGGATGGCCTTGATCCCGGCGTACAGGGTGACCATGACGAACGGGAACGAGTGCCACACGACGACGGCGCCGATGAGGCCGAAGGCGCTGTAGCGGTCGTACATCCAGTTGTGACCGTCGAGGCCGAGGACCTGGTTGACGAGGCCGAGGTTGGCGTCGAAGAGGAACATCCACACGGTGGACCCGGTGACCGCGGGCGCGGCCCACGCCGACAGCGCCGCGACCGACAGCAGCGTCCGCGGCCACCGCCCGACCCGGGTCAGCAGCACCGCGAGCGCGGCGCCGACGGCGAGGGTCGCCACGACGCAGGCGGCCGCGAAGCCGATGGTGGCGAGCAGCACCGACCAGAACCGTTCGGCGCCGAACAGTTCCGCGTAGTTGCCGGCGCCGACGAAGCGGGTCGGCTGCCCGCCGCTCACCTGCGCCTGCCGGAAGTCCAGCACCGACAGCAGGCCGAGCTGGTAGATCGGGTAGGCGAACAACGGGATCAGCACCGCGGCGGCCGGGACCAGCATCCACCACGGGGTGCGCCGTGCGCGGCCGGACGGGCCGGTGGCCGGGCGCCCGCCACGACCGTCCACCGGCCCGCCGGGTGCGGACGAGCGGCGGGCCGGCTGGGACCGGCCCGCCTCGTCCAGCGGGATCACTGTCACTTGAAGGCCGCGTTCATCGCGGTCGCCGCCTCGTCGGTCGCCTGCTCGACCGTCGCCTTGCCGGTCACGATCTTCTCCAGCATCGTCGGTACGACCGCCTGCGCGTCGATCTTGCCCCAGCCTGGGTGCAGCGGGACGAACTTCGTGCCGGCCGCGATGGTGTCCATGAACGGCTTGAGGAACGGTTCCTTGCCGGCCAGCTCGGTGCGGGCCGAGGTGAACGTCGGCAGGTTGCCCATCGCGGTGTACATCTGCTCCTGGTACTTCTTGCTCGCGAGCAGCTTCATGAACTCGGCCGCGAGGGTGCGCCGCTGGGTGCTCTTCATGACGCCGAGATTGTTGCCGCCGGCGAACGCGGGCGCGACCGACCCGGGCTTGGTGCCGGGCAGCGGCACGACCGCGTACTTGCCCTTCGCCGCACCGGCCTCCACGGCGGCCCGGTTGAAGTTACCGAGGATCGCCATGCCGGCCTTGCCACTGGCGAACAGCTCCACCGTCTTGCCGCCGGTGAGGTCGGCGCACTGCTGCGGCGGGCAGTTGTCGGCCTTGATGAGATCGGTGTAGGCCTTCACCCCGGCCCGCGACTGGGGCGAGTTGATGGCGGCGGTGTAGCCGGTGCCGGACTTCGTGGCGAGGTCGCCGCCCGCGTCCCACACGAACGGCAGCGCGCCGAAGGTGTACTTGCCGCCGATTGCGAGGCCGAACAGCTCCGGCTTCTTGGCCCGGATCTGCTTGGCGGCGGCGACGAGCTCCGCCTGCGAGGTCGGCGGGGTGAGGCTGAGCTCGGTGAACACGTCGGTGCGGTAGTAGAGGGCGCGCACCCCGACGTACCACGGCACGCCGTAGAGCTTGCCGTCGATGGTGGCGCTGTTCTTCAGGTCGGCGCCGAGGTCCAGCCCTTCGGCGTCCTTGCCGACCTCGGCGAGGCCGCCGGCGGCGACGTATTCGGGCAGGTCGGTGTTGCCGAACTCCACCACGTCGGGCGCGCTGGCCGGGTCGTTGAAGGCGCCCTTGAACCGTTCGCTGCGGGTGTTGACCGCGATGTAGGTGACCTCGACCGTCACGTCCTTGTGCGCGGCCTTGAACTCGGCGACGGCGTCGTTGACGACCTTATCCTTGGGCGCGCGGTTGGGCTCGTCGAACAGCCACACCCGCAGGGCGCCGGTCTGCTTGTCGGCGCCGTCGTTCTGCGCGGGGGTGGTCGACGGCGCGCAACCGGTCAGCCCGGCGACCAGACCGGCCGCGAGGAGACCGGCGAGCGCCGTTGCGCGATATCTCATGTGGGCTCCCTTGAGGGGTGGCGCTTACGGACCTGGTTCGTATATAGTTCGTTGAACAGGTCCCTAGCCTGAGACGCCGGTCACCTCCGCGTCAATAGGTCGGCGCTCAGAAATGCGTCCGCAGGACATCCGTTACCGTGCCGTCATCGTCGACGACAGGAATCGCCCGCCACTTGTCGAAGGCGGTGCACGGGTGCGAGATGCCCAGCTCCACCAGGTCACCGGGGCGCAGCAGACCGTCCGGGTCCGCGAGGAACAGATGGTGGTCGTTGACCTTCGTGACCGTCAGCCGGCCGTCGCGCGGGATCGGCTGCCCCTCGTCGAAGGAGACGTCACGCTTGCCGGCGCCCAGGATCGCCAGCCCCGGCTCGGGTGCGGAAAGGACCTGCGCCCACAGCGTCAGCGCCGGGCGCAGCTCGCCGGCAACCCGGTTGAACGGGGTCCGTTCGCGGTAGAAGCCCTCGTCGTGGGACAGGTACGCGCCGCTGCGCAGCACTGTGGTGACCCGGTGGCCCGCGGGCCACCGCGCGTCGGCGCCGAGGCGGGCCGCGACCAGGTCGAACCAGGCGCTGCCACCGGTCGCGACCAGCACCTCCGGGCCGAGTAGTCCGACCCTGGACAGCGCGTGGACGGCCGCCCGCAGGTCGTCGAGGAAGCCGGACACACCCTCGGCGCCAGGCTGGGTGCCCTCGTAGCCGGCCACCCCGGCGAGGCGCAGCGCCGGGGCGGCCGCGACGGCGGCCGCGACCGCCAGGAGCTCGTCCTGGCTGCGGCAGCCGGTACGGCCGCCGGGGTGCCCGAGCTCCACGAGGACCGGCAGCGGCAGTCCGGCGGCGACTCGTACACCAACCGCGGAGTCGACCTGGAAGATCACCTCGAAGCCGGCCTCGCGCTCCCGCGCCAGCCACTCCAGAACGCGGCGGTCGAGCAGCTGACCGGCCACGACGACCCGGGTCGCGCCGAGGTTGCGCAGCGCGAGGACCTGACTGGCGGTGGCCGCCGTCAGTGCCCACGCCCCGGCGGCGAGCTGCGCCCGCAGCAGCGACGGGGCCATGTGGGTCTTGGCGTGCGGGGCGAAGGCGAGGCCGTGCGCGGCGCAGAAGTCGGCCATGGTGCGCACGTTGTGCTCCAGCGCCGACTTCCGGGCCACCAGCAGCGGCCAGGTGAACGCGCCGTCGAACAACCCCGGCCGGGCCGCCAGGAAGTCGCCGGTCGGCACCGGGTCCGGCTGCCAGAATCCCTTGGTGCGCCAGTCCAGCAGTTCGCCGCTCATGAGATCTCCCGCTTGATTCTTCGGCCCGGAACCCGCAAGCTTCAACGAGCTACTTACGAACCGGCTCGTATAGCGCCGGAGCATAACGGAAGGACCCGCCAGTGCCGGTGCCGATGGTGATCGGGCTCGTCGTGCACGCGAGCCACCGCGGCCTGTTCGAGGACGCGGCCCGCACGCTCACGGGCGTCGCCCTCGAATGGGTGGTCTACGAGCACGAGGGCCAGATCCGGGCCGGCGTCCGCGCGCTGCTGGAGCGCCGCACCGTCGACGGCCTGCTCCTCGGCCCGGTGCCCTATGCCAGATGCCGCGACGTGCTCCCCGACGGGCTGACCGTCGCCATCACCCGCTCCGCCGGGCTCGATCTGGCGCTCGCCTGGTGCCGGGCGCTCATCCGCGGACTGCCGGCGACCCCGGTCAGCATCGACACGTTCACCCAGGAGACCGTCGACGATGTCGCCTACGCCCTCGGCCTCAACCGCGCCGACATCGCGTGCCTGCCGTTCGAACCCGAACAGTCCGTCGAGGAGATCGTCGAGTTCCACCGCACGTTCCGGGCCAGGTCCGGCAGCGCGTACACGATCAGCGTCCGCACCGGCGTGATGGCCGCCCTCGACGGCGAGCTGCCCGTCCTCAGCGGCATCATCGGCCTCGCCACACTCCGCGCAGAGCTGCACGAGCTGGCGCTGCGCATCCAGTCGAAACGGGCCAGCGAGCTGCGGTTCGCCGCCGGAGTGTTCCTCATCGCCAACCACTCCCCCAACCTCGACCGGGCCCGCATCGGCCTGATGAACCTGCTGCTCAACACCCCCGAGCTCGCCGACGGCTGGATCGAGAACCGCGACCGGCGCGGCGTCGTCGTCTTCGCGCACCGGGCACTGTTCGAGACCCTCACCGGCAACTGGGTGAGCCTGCCGGTCCTCGCCCGCGCCCAGGAGACCCTCGGCGTGCGGGTCGTCGCCGGGTTCGGGGTCGGCGCCAGCGCCCGCACGTGCGTCGCCCTCGCCGAACGGGCCGCCGCCCGCTCCGAGCAGGACGGTTCGCCGGTCGCGTACCTCGTCGAGGACAGCGGCGTCGTCATCGGGCCGATGGGCAGCGCCGGGACGCCGCTCACGTTCGCGTACCGCGGCCACAGCGACGGCCTCGAGAGCCTCGCCCGCGGCATCGGCCTGAGCCCGGCGACACTGTCGCGGCTCGCCGCGCTCGACCGCACCCTCAACGGCCGACCGATCTCCCCCAGCGACCTGGCCAGCTCGCTGGGCATCACCGACCCCAGCGGCCGGCGGCTCATCCGCAAGCTCGGCGAGCACAACCTCGTCACCGCCGAAGGCAGCGCCCAGGCCACCCCGAAAGGCCGCCCCACCACGCTCTACCGGCTGACGATCAACGAGGCGATGGCCACCGATGGCGAGTGACCTCCTGCTGACCGGCGGCACTCTGCTCGAACCCTCCGGCACCTTCGACGTCGCCGTCCACGATGGACGGATCGCCGCGATCGGGCCGGACCTGCCGCGCGACGGCGCCCGCACGGTCGTCGACGTCCGCGGCCAGCTCGTCACCCCCGGCCTGATCGACCTGCACACCCACGTCCACCCCGGCGCCACCTACTGGGGCATCGACCCCGACCCCGTCGCCTGGTACTCCGGGGTGACCACATGGGTCGACGCAGGCTCGGCCGGCGCGTACACCTTGGACGGGCTGCGACAGGCGGTGCGCGGGATGACCGTGCGGGTGCCCGTGCTGCTCAACATCGCCGCCGTCGGCCTCACCGGCCGCACCGGCGAGAGCAAGGACATCAACTCATGCGACGTCGATCTTGCCGTCGAGACCGTCACCGCCAACCGCGACCTCGTCGCCGGCATCAAGGTGCGCATCGACCGGGAGACCGTCGGCCGCAACGGCATCGAGCCGCTCCGCCGGGGCCTGCGGGTCGCCGACGCGTGCGGGGTGCCGCTGATGGCGCACATCGGCGCCGGCCCGCCCTCCGTCGACGAGGTCCTCGACCTGCTGCGCCCCGGCGACCTCGTCACCCACTGCGCCAGTGCCATCGCCGCAGGGGATGCTGTGGTACGTCCGTCCCTTGTGGACGCCTATCGACGTGGTGTGCGGCTCGACGTCGGGCACGGCTCGGGCGGGTTCGCGTTCGACGTCCTCGAGGCGCAGCTCGCCGCGGGGCTCGTACCGTTCAGCGTCTCCACCGACCTGCACGCGCGGTCGCTGTACGGCCCGGTGTTCGACCTGCCGACGACGATGGCGAAACTCCTCGCCGCCGGCCTTCCCCTCGCCGAGGTGGTGGCCGCGGCGACGAGCCGGCCCGCCGCCGCCCTCGGCCTGCCCGGCGGGACCCTCACCGTCGGCGCGCCCGCAGACCTCGCCATATGGGACGTCCGCGACGAGCCGTTCACCGTCGTCGACGCCCACCAGCAGCGGCGCACGTCCCCCGTCCGGCTCGTCAACGAGGCCACCTACGTCGCGGGCCGGCTGCTGCCCGCCCGGCTGCCCGCCGACCCGCCGCCCTGGGTGCCGCTGACAGCCGCCCAGCGCTCGGCGCTGTCGGCGCGCGCCGACGGGCTGCGCGCGCTGCTGAACACCCCACTCGTCGGCCCTGACGACCTCGCCGAACAGTTCCCACGCCACCACTGAAAGGTCCAAGCGGACCGTCATGACCGACCAGGCCGCACCACCCGGCGGGCCGTATTCGCACGCCGTCGTCGCCGGTGACACCGTCTACCTCGCCGGGGCCATCCCGGCACTGCCGGACGGGACGCGGGTGACCGGCCCGTTCGAGGAGCAGGCCCGGGCCGCCTTCCGGAACCTGGCCGCCGTCGCCGCCTGCGGGGCGCGGTCGGTCAGTAGGCCGCGCATCGGTCTGAGCCGGTGCTTGAGCTGACTATGATCTGCTTCTACCCGGTTGTTGGCGTGCCGTTCGACGTGGTGCCATGCCGAGGGGACCAGCTCGTCGAGAACGGTCGGGTACGTCGGCGCCGCGTCGGTGACGACTTCGGTGGGCCGCACCTTCAGGATGGCCATCGCCCGGCGGAGGAACCGGCGCGCCGCAGCGACGTCGCGGCGGGCGGATACGAGCACGTCGATGACCTGGCCGTCCTCGTCGACCGCGCGGTACACATACCGCCAGACACCGTTGACCTTCACATAGGTCTCGTCGACGTATCACCTGTCACCGGGTGCATGCCGGCAGAACCTGGCCGCGTCGGCCAGCAGCGGCGTGAAGCGCTGCACCCAGCGGAAGACGGTGACGTGGTCGACCTCGACACCCCGATCGAGCAGGAGTTCCTCGACGTCGCGGTAGGAGAGGTTGTACCGCAGGTAGAGCCGGACGGCGACCATGATGACATCGGGTGCGCACCGGAACCCTGCGAACGCCGACCGCGGTGGCAGGACCGGACGCCGACGGTTCGAGAGCTTCACCGTCCAAGCCTGCCCGACCATGGCAACGCTGAACGCAACGGACCCCTCGCCCGCGGCCTCGCACCGCGCCGTCCCTTCGGCGTCCCGGCTGGCGGCTCGGCCTTCGTGGTCGCCGACGGCGACGGGCTCTCCCTGTGCGTGCCCGGCCCGTCCGAACACCCGAACTGGCACGTCGCCGGCGCCCGGGCGGTGCTGCGGCCGACGACGGACCGGCTCGTGTTCCTGACCCCGGCGAGCCTGGTCAACGTCGCACCCCAGGGCGACACCCTTTGACCGCCCGTCGCACCGCTGACGGGCGGGGTGCAGCCCGGCCGCCGTCAGGACCTGCTGAGGCCCGGCGGTCTCCTATCGCAAGGTTTGGGCCACGCTGGTCAGCGCCGGGAGGGCGATCAGGGTGAACCGGCCCGCCAGGTCGGGCAGGATCGTTCGCAGCGCGGCGACCGTCTGCGGCCCCGCGCCGTCGTGCAGGAGCACGATCCCGCCGGGACGAGTTTTCGTCAGCACGGTGTTGACGATCGACTGGACCCCCGGGCCGCTCCAGTCCCGCGGGTCGACGGTCCACGAGATCGACGTCATGCCCAGGCCGGCCGCGATGCTCACGATGTCGGGCGACCAGTTGCCGCCGGGGGCGCGGAAGTAGCCGATCACCGCGCCGGGTGCGACCGCCCGGATCGCGTCGATGGTGCGTTGCATGTCGGATCTGATCTGATCGGGCGTACGGGTGCGCAACATCTCGTCGTGGCTCCACGAGTGGTTGCACAGGGTGTGCCCCTCGGCGACCATCCGCCGGACCATCTCGGCGCGCGCAGCGACCTGCCGGCCGACCATGCAGAAGGTAGCCTTGACGTGGTGCTGGGCCAGCAGGTCCAGCACGGCGGGGGTGTCGTCCCACGGGCCGTCGTCGAAGGTCAGCGCTACCGCGTCCGACCCGGTCTTGCGCACCGTTCCGGCCGGGCCGTCGCCGGGCGCGATGACCGGCGACGACGCGGACGGCGAGGCCATGGGGCTCGGCACGCCCGGTTGGACCGTCGGCTCCTGATGCTCGGCGACCACCGGTACCGCCGCGACCGGCGCGGCCACACGAGGCGCGGGCGGGCCGCTGTTGCCGCGGCTGCCGCCGAGCGTCAGGGTCAGTATCAGGATGGTCAACCCGAGTACGGCGATGCGGCGCAACGGCACGGAGGTACTCCAACTCGGTCCGGCCCAGTCAGGGCTCGACGATGCTACAGAACAGACGGATGCCGGAGCTCTTTCGGTTGCCGAGGTTCCGGTCGGCGCGGCCGGAAGCCTCGGCCGTCGTCGCGCGCGGCCGAGTCCAGGAGGACCTCGGTGGTGACGCTGGCGCTTCGGGGTCCGGCCGCGCCGGCCGGCGGCGCGCATCAGCCGGGCGACCCGCTTGCGGGAATGGCGCCGGCCCTGGTCGGCCAGTTCCGCGTGGATCCGCGGCGCGCCGTAGGTGCCGTCGGAGGCGTCGTCGGCAGTGGCAGGCACGCATCGGTGAGCTGGCCGACGCCGTGGGACTGCCGGCCAACGTGTTGCAGCGCCGGGCACGTGAACTGTCCGGCCACCACCGTCGCGTTCGCCTACACCACCCTCGGCCGGCACCGTCCCGGTCTACGTCGCCTCGTGGTCGGGATGGACAGCCGATGCCGACCGGCCAATCGAGCAGGCCTGATGCCACACCGTCGATTGTCACCACCGCGATCACCTGCCCAGCGCAACGGCAGGTGCTCGAACGGCGTGCGCGTTCAGGTTCTTCTGGCGTGATCGACCAGGAGTTCGGCGAACTTGCCCGGCTGGTCGATCGGAGTTATGTGACCGCTGTCCGGGAGGTTGTGCTGTGCGAGCGTTCCGGAGATCGGTCGGAGCTGCAATGCGGTGGCCTCACCGATGGCGTTGCCACCGATAGCCAGAACCGGCATCTGCAACGTGTGCTCCCGCGCCCAGTTCGAGATCCATTCGGCATTCGCCGGCATGGCGCGGTAGTGGTCGAAAGCATTCGTGAGCGACTCCCTGCCCCGGTACGCCTCGACGAGAATCCGGGTAAGGTCCTCCGGCACGCCTCGGCGGCTTCCCGACTCGAGGAAGTAGCGGACGTACCGCTCCTCGGCGTGTTCGACGACAGCTTCGGCCAGGCCGCCGGGGGCGCGATGGAAGCCGAACCACCATGGCGGCCCGTTCTGCAGGAATGCCTCGGCACCAGGCAGCGAGCCGATCAGACCCTCGGACAACGTCAGAGTGATCACCCGTTGCGGAAATGCCGCTGCGAGCGCGAATGCCGGCGCCACACCCAGGTCGATACCGGCGACATGTGCCTGGCGGACGTCGAGGACGTCCAGGAGACCGATCAGATCCGCGGCGAGTACCGGCGCCTCGTAGCCGCGCACGGCAGGCCCGCTGTCGCCCAGCCCGTGCAAGTCGGGTACGACAACTCGGAACCCTGCCGCGACCAGATGCGGTACGACGTCCCGCCAGATCGCGCGGGTGTGTGGGAATCCGTGGAGCAACAGCACGGCAGGTCCGTGGCCCGTGATCTCCACGGCAAGTTCTACGCCGTCGACCGGAATCCGGCGCGTGGCGGCTGCGGGGATGTGGGAGGTGAGTGCATCCTGGCGCACAGAAATCTCCTCACTTACACTTGGCGACCTGGTTACCGTAGGAGACCGACCCCGATGCATCAAGAAGGCACCTTGCACGCACCACGTCACCCCCAGGTAACGCCCTCCCGCTCAGGAGACCTCTTCAACCCCGCATGTCCGACGAGACTGCTGCTCGACCGGGTGGGCTCGAAATGGACCACGATGGCCGTACTCTCACTGGCGAGCGTCCAGGGCGAACTGCGGTTCACGGAACTGAAACGCCAGATGGCCGGAATATCCCAGAAGATGCTGGCCCAGACGCTCAAATCCTTGGAGCGAGACGGACTCGTCGCACGCCGCGTTGAGACAACCACGCCTCCACGCGTGCACTACCGCCTCACAGACCTGGGCACATCACTCGTCCCGCCGTTGTTGGCTCTGCGCGAATGGGCCGAGCAGAACATGCGACAGGTCCAAGACAACGCCAACGCTTTCGACGCTGTGACGCCTCGGGAGGGACTGGAAACAACGGTGTAACTCCTGATCAAGGAGACGCACCTGATGACCGTCAGACTGCGTCGTCTTGCTGGAGGTTTCGGGTCATGGCCGTCGAGCGCGTTGCACCGACCGAGCGGGTGTCAGCCGCAGCGTCGGGCGCGATCTCGACGACGTCCCCCGCCCAGGGCATCGGCGGCCGAGCCGCACCGCGAGCACGGCCAGCTGCACCCGGTTGGCGCTTCCCGTCTTCGTCATGAGGTTGGCGACGTGGGTTTTCACGGTGGTGACGGCAAGCCGGAGCCGCTCGCCGATCTCCGCGTTGGACAGGCCGGCGCCGAGCAGGGCGAGCACGTCACGCTCTCCATCAGTGACCTCGACCAAGCTGGCGTCGGGCGTGGGCTGCGAACTCTCGCGGGACAGGATGGCCTGGTTCGGCCGCCTCACCCACCACCTCGATGTCATGTCCTCGACGTTCCCACACTGGAGGAATTCCTGGCCGGGCACATCCCCGGCGCGTTGAGCATCCCGGTCGACGACCTCGCCGAGAGCCTCAATCCACCGACCAACCTTAAGTTGCGGTCGCCGTCCAGCCGTCCAGCGTTGTACCGACGGATGTGTGATTCGTCGGCTGATGAGGACCGCATTCGCGCTCGGTGACCGACCGAGTCAGCCGCGCGTTGCTGGCCGACGACGACGGGGCGGACGCCCTGTACCACGAGGCGGCCGAGCACCTCGCCGGCAGCCGGATGGTCACCGAACTCGCCCGCACCCACCTGTTGTACGGCGAGTGGCTGCGCCGCCGGAAACGCCGGACGGACGCGCGCCGGGAGCTGCGCCTCGCGCACGACGCCTTCACCGACATGGGCGCCGCCGCCTTCGCCGAACGCGCCCGAGTCGAGCTGCTGGCCACGGGTCAACACGCCCGCGCTCGCGCCGTCCCGGCCGGCCACGACCTCACGTCCCAGGAGGCCCGGGTCGCCGCGCTCGCCGCGGCGGGGGCCACGAACACGGAGATCGCCACCCAGCTCTTCGTCACCGACTCGACGGTCGAGTACCACCTCAACAAGATCTTCCGCAAGCTCGGCCTCACCTCCCGGCGCCAGCTCGCGGCTGCCCTCAGAACACGGCCGGCGTGATCGCTCGTACGACTCGCCCATAGTCGTTCCGGCCGGCCGGCCGACCGGCCGGGCGGGTGCGGTGCGAGCGCGTGACCGCCGTCGTGCATTCGTCCGGCTGCTGAGGCAACCCGCCTGAACGCCGCACCGGTCTAGGTGTGGTGAAGGGGGTGCCTGTGAACAAGGAGATCGAGTCCGACCTGCACGAGTTCGTCGAGACCCGGTATGTGCACCTGCGTCGCACCGCGTACCTGCTGTGCGGCGAGTGGCATCGGGCCGAGGATCTCGTGCAGACCGCGCTGGCCAGGGTCGTGGTGGCGGCGCGGCGCGGGCGGGTGGACAGCCTCGACGCATATTCCCGGCGGGTCCTGCTGCGGGTCTACCTGGACGACAACCAGCGCGGGTCGCGCCGGCGCGAGCGGAACTGGGCGGACCCGGCGGCCGCGGCCGAACCGCCGGCGGCGTCCGGTGACCAGGCCGTGGCGCTCACGGTGCTGGCGGCGCTGCGCACCCTGCCGGCCAGGCAGCGCGCGACTGTCGTGCTGCGCTACTGGGAGGACCGCAGTGTCGAGGACACCGCGGCAGTGCTCGGGGTCAGCGAGGGCACCGTGAAGAGTCAGTCGGCCAAGGGCCTGGCCGCGCTGCGCCAGATCCTCGCCGGAAGTCTGGGGGAACTCATGTTCAGTGATGGAGGTGTGCTCTGATGCCGCTGGATGAACTGCGTACGGCGCTGAGCCAGGCGGTGGAGCTCGACGAGCCGGCGATCGGGACCGGGCCTTCGGCCGTGTTCGCCCGCGCAGACCGGGTCCGGACCCGGCAACGGCTCACGATGCTGGTCAGCGGGGTCGCGGTGCTGGGCGTCGCGATCGGCGCCGCCGCGCTGGCCGTCGACCGATCGGGCGGAGCATCGACGACCGCGCAGGCGCCGGTGGTGGTCTCATCCGCCCCGACCGGCCCCGGCCCGAGTCCCGGTCCCAGCCCCGGCGGGCGGCGTGCCGATGTGCCGGGGGACGTCGTGCTCGCCACCCTGCAGCGGCTGCTGCCGGCCGGCGTGGCCACGTCCGAACCGTTCAGCAGCCCGGGGTTCGCCGAGGTGATCCTCACCGACCCGGCCGGCCGCGGCAAGGTCCAGGTCAATGTGCAGCCGCATTTCGCGGAACCGCCGTCCCGCCGCCCCGTCGGCGACGCCCCGATGGATCTGTTCTCCTGCGCCAAGCGGGGCATGCCGGCCGGCACCCGCTGCACCGAGTCGACACTGCCGGACGGCACGCTCGTCGTGCTGACCGACGGCCCCTCGGAGGACGCCGGTCACAACCGGATCAAGCTGCGCATGGCCGACGTCTATCGGCCGGACCACGTGCGCATCGTGATCGGCACGTGGAACGCGGTGCACGAGAAGACCAACACCGCGACCCGCGCCGAGCCGCCGCTGACCGTCCAGCAACTGCAGGCGATCGCCACCGACCCGGCCTGGCCGGTCTGATCCTGGCGAGTGAACGTGCTGCGACCATGGGCACCGTGGCGGCGTCGCCGAGCGCGCCGCCACCCAACTCAGCGGACCGCCGCGACCTCCGCCGGCGGCAGCGGGCGCAGGAACGCGGACCGGAAGGCGCCGGTGCGGCGGTGGATGTACACCAGGTGCGGATAGGGCAGCCCGAGCTCGCCGACCCAGTGCGAGTCGGGGTCCGCGAGCGCCACGGTGAGCGGCACGCCGCGCATCGCGGCGGTGACCGACGGCGGCGGGCGGGTCGCCTTCGCAAGGTGGACGGGTCCACGCTGACCGTCACGCCGGACGCCGCCGCGCTGAGCGACCCGAACGCGCGCCAACGGCACCTGCCAGGGCGACACACCGGCGAGCACCCGCGCGAGCACCTACGACGCGGCCGACCCGGTGAACACGGCCGGCTACACCTACGACGCGCTGGAGCACCCACCAAGCCCAAGTGTCATTTCCGCATCAGGACGGCGGCGCCTCGGGCATGTCCTCCTGCGCCGGAGGACTACCTGGGTCGGCGCGCCCGGCTGGCCCGGCACGTCCTGGCCGTCTCCCGCGGCCGGACCTGCCTCAGCGTCGCCGCGCTGGCGGACAACACGACCCTCGTCGGCGCGGGCGAACTCGGCTTCGCCGATCTCCTGACCGACCCGCTCGACACCGTCCGCAGACACATGCGGTAGCCCTGACCGTCGCCAACCGAGCACGCGTCGGTTTCCCCGCGGATCAGGGGGAAGAGCTGAGTACCGCCCTGGCCACCGGCAACTCTGTCAGGCCGCGGATCTGCGGGTGGCGAACCGAGCAGGCTCGTCGTGGGCGAACAGCCCTCGGCGGCGATCAGCGGGAACACCGCCGGTGCGAGCACCTCGCCTGCCCGCGCGGCGTTCCCGGTCTGCCCTCGGGCTCGCTTAGCTCGGATGGCCTGACGAACGAAAAAGTCTCCGCCGAACTTGTCGAAGCGGGCGGCGCCCATCCGACGCCGTGGTGAAGGCAACCGCTACGGAGGAGAACCGAGATGTCGTTCCAGGCGTACCTCGACAACATCGAGACCAAGACCGGCAAGACCCCCCGCGAGCTACTCAACCTGGCCGCGGACCGCGGGCTGGACGCGCCCGGGGTGAAAGCCGACGCGATCATCGAGTGGCTCAAGGACGACTACGGCCTGGGCCGCGGCCATGCGATGGCCCTGGTTCACGTACTCAAGCACGGTCCGAAGATCCCGGGCAAGCACGTCGGCTCCACCGGCACCCACCGCGACGAGACGGACACCCTTTGGCTCGACGGCAAGGCGACCCGGCCCGCCTGAGGCTCGCACTGGCGCACAACCCCGCGCGGCCCGTCGCATTCGTCGAGAAGCTACTCGCCGTCGGCAGGCTGCCGCTCAACCTGTTCGTGACGCATCCGGACCCGGCGGTGCAGCGGGCGGCGCCGGCCGGGCACGACGACCCGGACGCGCGGCTCGAGGGGACGGCAACCCGGGCACGCCGCTCGGGGTACCGCGTCAGGCGCTTTGAAGGTCGACGCGCATCACGACGCGGCGCGGGGTCGGGCGGGACACCTCCGCGAAGCCTGCGGCCGCGAATGTGCCCATGGTGCCGACGTACAGCTCGGCCGCCCACGCCACCTCCGCGGTCGGGCGAGGTGGCCATTGGATAAGCCCTCCACCGCCTGGGCGCCGCGCGAGCGGGCGTAGGGCACCGCGGCGACGGCCAGCGCGCGGGACACGCCGCGGCGGCGGAAGCCCGGGCGGGTGACGAAGCAGGTCACGGACCAGACCGACGGGTCGGCCGGGTCGTCGTCCCGGCCGGTCCAGGGCACGCGCGCGGCCAGCAGCCGCCGGTGGCTGCACCGCGCACCACCCGGCTGGCTCGCCGCCCAGGCTGGCGCCGTTCACCACACCACCAACCCCACCACGGCCAAACGACAACGGTGGCCGCGTCGTACAACGGTGTGGAATCCAGAACCCGGCGCGCCGCCTCCGCCCGCGGCCGGCGTGACGCGGACGGTGGTGCCGGTCCGCGTCCACGCGCCGTTCCAGCCGCTATTTCGGCCCATGCCGACGTCGGTTTCGTCAGGCTGATGCCGGGTCACCAAGGACTACCACGCCACGTGCTGGAGGAAGCCTTGATGGGGGCGGGGCGGCGTACGCAATGTGCCGGCTGCCGCCCCGAAGTCTTGGCCCGCCCGGAGGTGTCATGGGGTGTCACCTTTTGCAGGACCCTCCCGGCGGTGGTCGCGCAGTCGTACGGTGTTGACCTGAACGGCGATCAACAGGCGACCCGGCGTCACAGCGCTGCGGCGTCGTAGTTCCTGCGGGCGTCGGCGATCGAGTCCAGGTTCCGCTCTGCCCACGCGGTGAGCGCCTGTAGGGCGTCGTACAGCTCGCGAGCCATGTCGGTGACGGTGTATTCGACCTTCGGCGGCACCGTGGGATAGACGGTGCGGCTGAGCAGACCGTCGCGTTCGAGGTTGCGCAGGGTCAAGGTCAGCATGCGTCGGCTGATGCCCTTGACCCTGCGTTCCAACTCGGTGAAGCGCACCGGCCCGTCCACTGCTGCGAGCAGGATGCCGATACTCCACTTGCTGCTGACCCGTTCGAGGGCCTGCAGGACGGTGCACGCCGGCTCGTCGTGGACCAGGCAGGAAACATCGGTGTTCCTCTGGGACATGAAAGTGCCTCCTTCCTCCGTCGCTGATGGTCACACATCATGTCCCCAGTAACAAATGGTGATCCATGGGATTTCCTGCCGTCCCGCAGTCGACCCCGTCGAAGGAACTGCTGACCATGTCCTCTTCCCGTCCCGCCGCCGCGCCTCGGTCGAAATGGCTGGCGCTCGGCATCCTCTGTGTTGGCGCGTTCATGATCGTGCTTGATTCCAGCGTCGTGACGGTGGCGCTGCCCACGATCCAAAACGACCTCGGCTTCAGCACCAACGACCTGGCCTGGGTCGTCAACTCCTACCTCATCGCCTTCGGCGGCCTGCTGCTGCTCTTCGGCCGGCTCGGCGACCTTGTCGGCCGCAAGAACGTCTTCGGCGCCGGCCTGACCCTCTTCACGGTCGGGTCGCTGCTGTGCGGCCTGGCCGACACCCCGGCGTTGCTGATCGGCAGTCGCTTCGTCCAGGGAGTCGGCGGCGCCGCGGCGTCCGCCGTGGTGCTCGGCATGGTCGTCACGATGTTCCCCGAGCCCGCCGAACAGGCAACGGCCATCGGCATCTACAGCTTCGTGCAGGCCGGCGGCGCGTCCATCGGCGTGATCGCGGGCGGCGCGCTCACCACCAGCGTGGGCTGGCCATGGATCTTCTTCATCAACGTCCCCATCGGCGTGGTCACCTTGTTGCTGGCGCTGTCGGTCGTAGCACGCGATGCCGGGGCGGGCCTGCGCGAAGGCGCGGACGTCATCGGCGCGGTGCTGGTCACCGCGGGGATCTCGCTGCTGGTATACACCATCGTCCAGGCAGGCCGGTACGGCTTCGGCTCGCTGCACACGCTCGGCCTCGGTACGCTGTCCGTCGTGCTGCTGGCAGGGTTCGCGGTGCGTCAGCTCAAGGCGCGGCAGCCGCTGCTACACCTCGGCATCTTCCGCTCGCGCCAGCTCACCGGCGCCAACGTCGTCATGCTGCTGTTGGTGGCCGGGCTGTTCGGCTTCCAGTTCCTCGGGGCGCTGTACACGCAACGAGTGCTCGGCTACAGCGCCATACAGACCAGCTTGGCGTTCCTTCCCGGCCCCGCGCTGATCGGCGTGCTGTCGCTCGGCGCCGCCCCGAAGCTGATCCCCCGGTTCGGACCCCGCACCGTGCTGGCCGTCGGGCTGGCCATGGTCTCCGCCGGGCTCCTGCTGCTGGCTCGCGCGCCGGTCGACGGCACCTACGTGGTCGACCTCCTGCCGGTCATGGTGCTGATGGGCGTGGGATCCGGTCTGATGATGCCAGCGGTGATGGGGCTGGCCATGTCCGGCGCCGGCCCGCGGGACGCTGGCCTGGCCTCCGGACTGGTGAACACCACCCAGCAGGTGGGCGGCGCCATCGGCCTCGCGGTACTGGCCACCTTGGCCGCGGCGCACAGCGAGCGGCTGCGGGCCGCGGGCGAGACCGAGAACGTCGCGCTCAACGGCGGCTACCATTTCTCCTTCCTGGTGTCCGCCGGATTCCTGCTCACCGCGGCCGTGCTCACCGTGACGGTCCTGCGCGACCGCAAGGCCGCACCCGCCGCAGACACGCCGCCGACGGGCTCCTTGCCCGCCGAGCTACCCGCCGGCTCGGACGACGACGCCAGCCATGGCGGCGGCGACGTCCGCGGTAAGGCCGACGCGTTGCCAGCCGAGGACGGCAAGGAGGGGGCCGGCGATCGCCGCGCCGATCGCGCCGGCCGTGTAGTACAGGGTGAGGTAGACCGAGCTCAGCGCGCCGGAGCGGGCCTCGTCGATCGAGACGACGAGGACCTGGTTGGCGACCTGCGCAGCGAAACACCCCGCGTCGAAGACGGCGAGCGCGGCGGCGGTCCACAACGGGTGGGACAGTGACGGAAGGACCGCGAGGATGCCAGCACCAGCGGTCAGGGCTCCCGCAACAACGCCTCGGACGACCGGCTGCTCGACGCGTACGAGCCGGAACGTCGGACCCACGCCCTCGACACCATCGAGTTCTCGATCCGGCTCGGCAAGATCGTCTGCGTCACCGACCAGGCGGAGGCGGCCTCCCGGGACGCCGCGCTGGCGGCGGAGAAGACGCCGGACCGTCCGGTGTCGCGCCCACTGCGGGCCGGCCTGCCGCACCGCACGGTCGGCACAGTCGCCGCCCCGCCAACCGGATCGCTCATGCCGCGGGGACGGGTGCTCGCCGACGGCGTCACCGGGCTGTTCGACGAGGTGATCGGGGGCGGGCTCCTGCTGCTCACCACCGAGGACCCGGGCAGTCTCGGCGACGCCCTGCGGGCCACGCTCACCCGAATCGGCGTGCGCACCGTGCGCGTGGTGGCGGCCACAACACCGGCGACCGCGGCCGAGGCCGCCGACCTCGACGACGTCTACCTGCCCTTCTTCGCCGCCGCCCGGGCAAGGTTCATTCGAGCAGGGCTGCGCAGCCCTGGCCGCCGCCCTGATCAGCACGACCGAGCTGCCGCACCCTGAGGCCATCGTGACCGGTGGCGGCTTCGCCGCGTCGCTGCCGGGTTACGTCGAGCAGGTCGCCTCGGAGCTGGATATGCTGGCCCGGCCACTGCCCCGCTCCGGTGCTGCCGGCACGCCTCGGCGACCGGTCGTCCCTGGCGGGCGCGATACTGACGGCCGGCCGCCCGTAGGCGCGAACGTCTACGCCCCGGCCAGTTTCATGGCTACGTCCAGCTCGTGCAGCTTCTCCGAGGAGCAGACCCCGATCCGCTCGATCAAAGCTTCCTCGGTGAGGCTCGCTCCCCACGTGCAGAAGATCGTCCCGTCCTGTGGCAGCGCCACCCGCACGACGCCGTCCTCGGCCAGCCCCTCCGCGGTGCCGAAGAAGACCTCGATGCCGACCGCCCGGGCCGGGCCGGCCTCCTCGACGATCCGGCGCCGGTTGTCGGCGTCGAGCGCCTGATCACCCGACATGACCACGAACCCGCGCTTCTCGGCCGGCGTGGCCGGGGCGACGATCTGCATGATCCGGAACTCCGGACCGGCACCGCCCGACAGCAGCACCACCGGCCGCTTCTCGTCGAACTCGGCCCACCAAAATTCGCCACGTTCCACCCGGAAATGCTATCAGCCATCCACCGTCGTTATCGGTATGTGCAAACGCTTTCGGCCTGTGTGCCCGGCTTCTGGGCAAGCGTGTAGAGCGCATATGGGATCCCGCCGAGGGTCAGCAGGATGCTGATCTGGGCCGCGAGCCGGGCGGCGAGGCCGCGCACGGGAGGGCAGAATCCGGGGCCCTGTAGCCCAGCGACGCCAGACGCTCGTCACGCGGCATGAGTTCGACGCAGCGGTGGTGAGTTCAGGAGCGCCAGCGGTAGATCACTGCTTTGTCGTCGTTTCGGCAGGTCTCGAGCAGCCGTTCGGCGCGTTCTCGCAATGTCGTGGTGTCGGCGTCCGGGCGATGTCTGGCGGCCCAGATGTCGGCCTCGAGCGCGATTACCGCGCGCTCCCACTCGCGTTCCGGGCCGAAGTATCCGCCGTCCGGTGCGTCGCGGCTGTCGCGGTACGTCCTGCGTCCGAACGCCTGGTGGGCCAGGCCGCTGGAACCGACGATCGAGCACCAGGGCGGCTGTTCGAGGTCGATCAGGGTTGGGCTTGGTTCGGCGGCCTCGGGCAGGCCGAGCGCCGGTAGCAGTTCGAGCGGCAGCAGGTAGCCCCAGCCGGAGTTGCTGCGATAGTCGTAGGCCGCGATGGCCCGAATCTGCTCCGGGACAGGAGTCAGCCCGGCGGCGCGGGCCCACTGCTCGAGATCGGCGCCGACGGCCTCCCTCGTGCGCCCTGCCGGCTGAGGGCGATGCCGATACGAGCACGGCGCCTCGTCGACGGGCAGGTGGAACGACGTGGTCCAGCCGTCCGGCGTCCGCCCGTAGACGCCGATGCAGTCGCCGTCGTTGACGTACGCGGCAAGCACGCCACCACCGGTGCCGGCGACGTACCGCTCGCTGGCGGCCGCGAAGTCCTGCGGGTCCACATCGCCCCGGGTCTCCAGCAGCTGCCATCCCGCGCCGAGTTCGTACAGATGCTCATGCTGATATCCGAAACCGAGCGCCGCGTCCTCATCGGTGAGGAGGCGATCGGACCGCGCCAGCACGAACGTCCCGAAGAAGCCCACCGACGCACCGTACGCCAAGAAACGGCACCTCCTCCGCCGCACTCGATGCCGCCCGGTGCCCGATCGGCACCTGGAACATGCTGGGAGCGCCTGAGCACGGGTTCACGAGCAACACGCGGCCCGTCCGTCGCGTTCGCCTACCACAAGCTCGCGATACCCATGTCGGGCAACTTCACCTGAGCGACGCCATCTCGCCGCTGGTGTACTCGCCGCACAACCGGGCCCAAGCCTGCATCAGCACCAACTCAAACGACCAGGCCAAGTGTACGGCGTACATCTAATCCGGACGGCAACCGAGGCGCCCAGCCGCGACTGGGGGCCCCGCGTCGGTTGGCTGCCGGGCGCGCGCTGAGAGCACGAGCCGGTCCCAGGTAACGCGACGGGCAGGCAGGCGTTCAGCGCCTTGCGAGGCGGATGAGGAATACCGTGGCGGCGACGAGCAGCAATGCGACTACCAGGAACGGCCATGGACTCCACGCATCTATGCATGACGTGGTCGTGCCCGTGGTCTGACACACCCGCCCCGGCCCCCCACGGTTCAGCCAGGCCAGGTAGAGCGCCGCCACGCCGACACCGGCCAGAACGGCGGCTGCCGAATGATTTCGCAGGGGCCCAAGCCGGATCCCGACCACGGCGAGCACACAACCCGCCAGCAGAAGTACCAGCCCGATCGTGAGAATGGAAGCGAGACCAAGGCCGATGAGGGCTCCCACCACGGCCCACCAGGCGAAGGCCCAAAGTGGTGGACGAGGCCTCCCGGTGTGGTCCTGCCCAGTCGTCATCGCCATGTCACGGCTTGCCCGTTGCGGCGAAATTCAAGACCACTTTCCAACCCGTTTTCTCCTCTCTCGCCAGGTGCACAACGAATACCGGTGACTTCGTCTTCGGATCGTGATCCTCGATGCAGTCGGTGACCGGTGCCGAGGTCGAGCCGGCGGAAGCCGGCCCGGTACGGCACATCTTGCCGAGGATGGAGACAGTAGCCGTGTCTCCATCCTCGACCACCTCACCCAACGACACTTCGCCGGTTACCGCCGGCAGGCTTCCGGGTCCCTGTCCGAGTGCGATGGCTTCCAGGATCATCCGCTGGTTCGGAGCAACGAGCGGGATCGCGGCCTTGAAGTCACCGCGAGCGACTGCCCGGATGTACTCCAGCGCCACCTGTCCCGATCCGGAATGCCAGCGCTGGCGCGGTGCCGGATTCACTGTCGGCGTGGTGGTGTCGTCCGGGTGGGGCGGTGAGGTCGTGCAACTCGGCGTTGAGCAGGGCGATGAGGGATGGTCGGCGGCGAGTCCGGCGCGAGCGTGGTGGATGCTGCGGGTGAGCAGGTACCCGGCGTCGTCCGTGTGGCCGTGCCGGTGGAGCAGGGCGGCGAGTTCGGCGGCGGTGTGGAGGGTGTCGACGTTGGCGGCGCCCTGGTAGCGCTGGAGGGCGGCGTGGGCGATGGTGAGTTCATTGAGTGCCCGGTCGTGGCGGCCGACGTCGCGGTGGAGCAGGGCGTAGTTGGCGGCGGTGCGTCGCAGTGCCCGACCCGCTGGGCCGTGCGGTGAGGCGGTGCTGGTCGGTTTGCCCTCTGGGATGTGAACGTGTTCGGTCACGCTCTTGGCCCGGATTGTCCGCAGCGTGTGGAGCTGCTCGGCGCGATGCGGGCGGTCCCCAGCGGCGCGGACTGCCGGTCGCTTGCACGATCGACGTCGTGGCGCGGCCTTGAGCTCCGGTCGGCGTGACGCTGTGCCAGGGAGAACGCAGGTTGGTCGGGGGTGGCGGCCACCGCGGATCCCCTCATGTCCGCAGTGGCCGCCAGGAATGGCCGGCGCGGTCGGGCCGTGGCATCCCGACTGACGCCGGCCGGTGCCTAGGGATGCCGCGCATGCGGAGGGGACGCGCGCGGCTTCGGTCACTGCGGCTGGCGCAGCATGGGGTACAGGGGTGGCCCGTCACCGATGTGGAACGGTTCGTTCTCGGCATAGCCGTGGCGGGCGTACAGGGCGGCGTTGCGCCGTCCGGTGGCCTCCAGGTATGCCGGTAGCCGGTCCCGGTCGCTGCGGCGGTGGTGGGCCTGCAGCAGGCGGCTGCCGATGCCGTGGCCCTGCCGGTCCGGGGCGACCCCGAGGAATGCGAGGTAGTCGTGCCGCATGCCGGCGGGGTGCGCTTCGTGCATGTCCTCGTCGAGCTGGAGGAACCGGCCGAGCGCCGGGCCGCAGGCGTGGGCCAGTTCCTGGTCGTAGTCGGCGATGTCGGGTTCGAACTTGCCGTCGATGCGGGCCCAGAGCGCGGCGCCGGACCTGTCGTCGGCGACGTCTACGGTGCCGTTGTCGAAGAACCATGGCGTGACCAGTGCGAAGTACCGGCGGTAGACGTCCGCCCGTTCGGCACGGTCGGGTACCAGCCAGCGGGCGATGTCGGTGTCGTCCAGTGCCGCGGCGAGCACTGCGATCACCGCCGGCAAGTCCTCCGGTCTCGCTTGCCGGATCGCCGGCATCGCGGTGGTTTGGAGGTCGGTGCCGGTCATCGGGGCGCCGCCGTTTCCGCGCGGTGTGCCGCGCCGCCGTCGGATCGCGCGGCGAGGAGATCGGCGCTGGCGCCCTGGCCGATGCCGCGGTAGACGGCCGGCCTGGTGGCGCGCAGGATGGCCGCCCAGCCGGCGCCGATGACCGCGGCGGATGCGAACGCGGCGGGGAAGATCCACCGCCATGGGCTGTCGGCGGTGACGCCGAGGAGGGTGTCGAACTCCTGCAGCGTCACGATCAGCACGACGAGCAGGATCAGGAACCCGAGGACGGGGGCGATGAACCGTCGCCACGCCGAGACCTGTGCCAGTTCCCCGGTGCGGTGGCGCACGAAGTACACCACGACGGCGAGGGAGGTGACGGTCATCAGGATGAGTACCCCGAACCCGCCGGTGACCGTCCACCAGAAGAACAGGTAGACGAACGGGTCAAGGCCGGTGACGGCGAATACCGCCAGGACCGCGATGGCGAGCAGCGACTGGGTGAGTGAACCCCACAGCGGTGCGCGGAAGCGCCGTCCGGCGGTGCCGAACCAGCCGGGCAGGACCCGTTCCCGGCCGAGGGAGAACGTGTAGCGGGCGGCGGTGTTGTGGAACGACAGCAGCGCCGCGAACAGGCTGGTGATGAACAGGCCGTGGCCGAGGTCCAGCCAGATCTTCGCCAGGTGCGGGTCCACGAGGGTGAACATCGTCTCCGAGCCGTGCTCGGCGGACAGCGCGATGATGTTGGCTGGGCCGGCGGCGACGGACATCGCCCACGAGCAGAACGCGTACAGCAGCCCGATGATGATCAGCGACAGGTACGTAGCGCGTGGAATGTTGCGCTTGGCGTTGCGGGTCTCCTCGCTGTAGACAGCGGTGGACTCGAACCCGACGAACCCGGCCACCGCCGTGGCGAGCGCGGCGCCGGTGCCGGCGCTGAACAGCTGCGACGGGTTGAGCGTGTCATAGGTGACCGTGCCGCCGGCCGGATGCAGAACCTCAACGACGGCAAAGACCAGCGCGATGACGATCTCGGCGCCGAGCAGCACGCCGAGCACGGCGCCGCTGAGTTCGATGCTGAGCACGCCGAGCACCGCGATAACGGCCCAGCCGATCGCGGCGACCAACCACCAGGCCAAGTCCACGCCCCAGCGGTCCTTGAGGAAGCCGCTGGCGACCGCGCCGAACCCGCCGTACAGGCCGATCTGCATGAAGTTGTAGGCCACGACGGCGACGCCGGCGGCGCCGAGACCGGTGATCCGGCCCAGCCCTTGGGCGACGTAGGCGTAGAACGCGCCGGAGTTGACGATGTGCCGCGACATTTCGGTGTAGCCGACGCTGAACACACCCAACGTGACGGCCATGGCGACGTACGCGACCGGGATGCCGAGCACCTCGGTGACGGCCCAGCCCGCTGTCGCGCCACCGCCGATGACGGTGAACGGCGCCGCGGCGGCGATCACCATCAGAATCACGGTGAGGACGGTGAGCTTGTTGCGGTTCAGCGCCGAATCGACCTTGCTGACGTAGCCGCCGGGCGGCGGCATCGTGGCGATGGACATGACATCTCCCGTGAGGTGAGGGGACGGAGTACACCGGGCCAGCCGCAGGCCGCGGTGCGTGGCGCCGGTGATGACTCCCCTGGCGACGGCGCCGATCAGCGCCGGAGGGTCTCGCGTGGTGCCGTGGTGAAATTCAGCGGCGGCCCATGACCTTGTTGCCGATCACGGCTCTGGTCTCCTGGATCAGCACCTGGACATCCGGGTATGCCTGCTGGAAGAGGTGGGTGAAGTAGTCGAGCGCCGCCCGACCACCCCAGTCCGCGATCTGCGGCAGCAGACCGGTCGCGTCCGCGATGCCGAGCAGGTGCACGTCGCGCGGGTCGAGTGGTCTTCGCTGCCCCAGGCCAGTCGCCAGCCTCGCTCGCGGCCAGACGTGGTCGTTGACGTCCGTGGGCAGGTAGTAGGTGTAGCGGCGCAGCAGCCGGCGGCCTTCGTGCGGCAGCAGATGGTTACCGGCGACCAGGCGCCGAGCAACCCGGTCGTAGCCATCCATCGACAGATACGTCAGCCAGGTCCGCACATCACGCAACTCCCGCTCGCCGCGGATGTCGTCCAACACAGCGTGCGCGAGAGCGTCGCCGGGCACCGGCCCGTCAAGCACCATCAGCAGTCCACGCTCCACGGTGATCCTGCCCGCCCAGCCCAACTCCCCGAGCAACGCCGAGGCCAGGCCGATATATGCGGCGTCATCATCGAGCAGCAGACCGCCCGTACGGTCGTCGTGACACAGTCGGAAGAAGTCGTCCGCAAGCGGTTCCGCGGACCGCCCTGCAGTGGTCATGGCCATCCCGCTCTCCACCGGCGCAGCAGTCACGCATTGCTTCCGCCGGCGGGAATCTGTTGATGGGGCGCCGGGCCGTGGCTGGACGCCCCCGACGACCGGCAAGAGTTGCGTCGGTTGCTCGGCGAGATACCCCCGTGTGCTATCGCCAGCCCCAGCCCGGCTGACCGGCCGGTCCAAGTGCGGTTCGGGGGGCACAACGCGTCGCAGGACCCGAGAAGACGCCCGGCGCGGGCGCTGGTTGCCGCCAGCGTCGAACCAGCGCGTCTGAGACCGTGCCTGTTTCCGTCGGGATGACGGGTCCAGTGAGCGGCCGGCCGACTGCAGGTCCTACAGCAACGTCGTCTCTGCTGCGCACATCCGTCGCGCTCCGAACAGCCTCGTGCGGTTCCCGCACTGCCCTGCCGACTGCCGACAGCATCCGGTCTGACACCGTCACTGACGTCGGTTCGTCCACCATGCCTCCCAGCACGTCCGCACCATGCACCTGCCGAAAGCCCAATGGGCCACGGCCCGCCCAGGCTCCGCACTGCGTGCCGCCGCTGTATCCCGTACGACGTCTGGTGCGGTCCGGGCGACCCAACGGCGGCGTCCAGATGACCATCCCCGCTGAGCCGACGAACGTCGATACATTGGATGCGGACAACGCACCTGTCCGCATCGGCACCTCGAGGGATCGGCCACCGCGGAGTGCGGCTGCCCCGGTTTTCGTCGGTTCGTGTGGCGCTCTATGCCACAAGCCGCGATTTGGCTGGTGTCGGGCAGCGATCGGCAACAGTCAGGACCCTCGCCGGCGAGCGAACGCTGCTACAAAAGGGCGCGGCACTACCGCGTACCGGCGCATACACCCAGCAGCCTGGTGCTCCGCACCAACGACGGAGCGGACCTCCTCGGCCTTGCTTTTGATCACCACACAGATCGGGCAAAGAACACGACCAGCGGTAGACGGGTAGACATGCACCCGTCGATCACAGCACAGAAGACTGCCTCACCACCGGCTGGCCGCCACGGGGGAAAGCGCTCCAAGCACCGCCATGCCATGCGGACAACTGGGTTGTCCGCATAGACCACATTGCCCCGCAGGAATCACTCAGCATGAATGGACTTGTCGTCGAGTCCACCTTTCGGGAGTGGTTGATCATGTTCTACGACGACTGAGCTCCGATTCCGGCCGAGGCCGGTTACAGCCGGCCTCGGCTGATACGGCCCACTGGCACATTGCCCGGATGGATACAAGAGAGCCCGATGCCGTCCATGACGATCTATGACCCGCTGGACGCCGCGACACTGGCGGATCCATATCCCGTTCTCGCCACGCTCCGGCGCAGTTCGCCGATCTTCTGGCACGACGCGATGCAGTGCTGGGCGCTGACGCGGTATGCGGACTGCGTCGCGGTGCTGCGCGACCATGAACTGTTCGCTCGTGACCGGCGTCGTTGTGCCGCAGGCGAGCCTGAGCGTCCAAGCGATGGATCCGCCCGCTCAGGCGCCGGTGCGGAGCCTGTTCGTGAACGCGCTGCACGCGCAGGATCTCCATGCGATCGAACGGCGCGCCCGCCAAATTCTCCGGACCCAATTCGATCGGCTGACTGATCGGGTGAGCTTCAACGTCATGACCGAGATCGCGGCACCGCTGGCGCTGGCCGTCGACGCAGGCCGGCTTGTTCACGAGGTGGCTACGGTCACCGGCCACCAATGGCAGCGACAGCGCACGCACAGCCAAGGAGGCACGGTCGGCCCGAACGCGACTATCGACTGGCGGGTGCGCACTCGTCGAACACGGTACTATGCTCGCCGACCAGCGCAGCAACCGCCCGCAGATCGGCGGCGTCGAGCCCGACGCTGTCCACGTCCGCCGCGATATCGGCGAAGCTCACCTGCAACGCCTGCGCCCACGTCGCATACCCAGGCCCGGCAACCGGGCCGAAGCGCGGCCCACGGATGGCATGCACCTGGCGGGCGATCTCGCCCAACTGCCGGAAAAATGAGGCCACGTGGTGCGCGGATAGCTGCCCAGGTGATCAGGCGCCGGAACGCCGTCCAGGAGCGTCTGCACCAGATAGTCGCGGTCGATCACCTCGTGGGACCAGTCCGCGGCGACCACCTGGGGCATCAACGGCGCGATCGACGTCAGCCACGGCACAGTGGCGTACTCGTTGCGCATCAACTCCCGCTCGCTGCGGAACTGCTTCGCGGCAGGCGGCGCGACCCGCAGGACCACCGGCTGGTCGCGCCCCCTGACCTGCACACGATAGGTGTTGTTGTACATCCCGGCGCCCAACTCGACCGCAGAGCTCACCTGAACGTGCGCGCGCTCAATCGATTGGAACGCCATGGACGTCATTTTCTCGTGTCGCCTCTCACTCTCGCCGACCTGACATCCGGCGCTGTCATGGCCGACATTGCGTCAGGCACGGCGTCAAGTCGCCGACGCCGGTAGACCTCGAAGTCCACAACGACCGCCAGCGCGTCCGAATACAACACGGGGTCCGCAGCGACGACTGGGCTCTGGTCGCCACGTCCCACACTGCCACAGGAACATCCACGAAATCCCTCGCCGACTTGGAACCCGGTGCAGGCCAGCCCGTACAAGCGTGTGAGCGTCCCGGCGGCATTGAGGGTTTCGTCGCAGCGTTCGACAAGGTCCTTGCTCGGCCAACGCTGGGCCTTTTCGACCTTGCCCAGCAGCGCGCCGGAGATGTGGACCGCAGACCCGAGCCGCGCGAGGGAATATCCCCGCAGGAGTCGCCAAGAACGGAGTTCAGCGCCGAGGTAATGCTGCGGTGACTCGAAAGGCCGCAGCTCGGCAAGCTTCTGCGCCAACTCCCTCGTCTCCTTCCCGTACCAGCTGCGACTATCAGCCGACGGGGACACAATACATCGACGCGAATCCCCGTCATTGCCGCCCAGGGAGACCGTAGTGGTAGTTCGTCTCTCCCGTGCGTGCCGCCAGCGTGGACGCTTGCTCCAAGAGCTCATTTCGTCTGCATCAAGAGCGCATGAAACCGATCGATCGGCCACAACCCAAGAAAGCTCGTACTCACCAACACACTTCGTCCACGTACGACACACCATGCGCCTCGAACACCGGCGCCAACGACAGCAGCTGATCGCCGTAGAAGGCGCGCTCGTACTCCCCCACCACCACCGCGAGCTGTTCTCCGTCGGCACCGACGGCCCGCAACTCGACGGCCCGGTGGTCGAGCGCCACCACCGGGCGGTGGCCGCGGTGGCGGTCCGCACGCGCGGTTGACGCGGAAAAGGGGCGCCCTGGCCGGCAAGCCGGTTGAGCTCGCCACCGCAGTCGTGCCGGGCGGCGCCTCGCTCACTCTCCCGGCGGCACATAGAAGCCGACTCATAGGAAGCCGGCCGCTCCGGAGTGGCACGGTGCTATATTGCCCCTAAGTCGAGGCTGTCTCGACTTAAGCTTCTCGTGGAGGTTGGGCGTGAGCGCCGACATCTCGTCGACAAAGTCGACGGCAACGAACCACGGCTCGTTGTCGAGTCCCTGGGCCGTCGCGCTGGCGGCCATCGTCGGCGCCGAGTTCCTGCTGCAGCTCGACGGAACGATCGCCAACGTCGCACTGCCGACGATGCGTCAGGATCTGCGCCTGGACGTCCCGACGGCCTCGTGGGTGCTCAACGGGTTCTTCCTGGCGTTCGGCGGCCTGCTGCTGGCGGCCGGGCGGCTGGGCGACGTCCTCGGCCACCGCCGGCTGTTCCTGATCGGCATCGGCCTGGTCACGCTGGCCTCGCTGGTGGCCGGGCTGGCCCCGAACTTCCCCGTACTGCTGGTCGGCCGGGTGTTGCAGGGCGCCGGTGCCGCGCTGGCCGGCCCGGCCGGGTTGGCGCTGCTGGCCATCCTGTTCGACGGCGAACGCCAGCAGCGCGCGTTCGGCTTCTACTCCACGGTCACCGCGCTGGGCGCGTCGGCCGGCCTGATCCTCGGCGCGCTGCTGACCAGCACCGGCTCCTGGCGCTGGAGCCTGCTGATCAACGTGCCGATCGGCCTGGCGATCATCGGCCTCGCACTGCGCGCGGTCGGCACCGGGCGGGGCACCACCGCCGACCGCTCGCTCGGCATCCCCAGTGCGGTGCTGGTCACCGCCACCCTGACCGCCGCGGTGTACGGCCTGGTCAACGCGGCCGATCACGGTTGGGCGTCGAGCTGGACGATCATCCCGCTGGCGCTGGTGCTGCTGGGCACACTGCTGGCCGTCGACTCACGCGCGGCCGAGCCGATGCTGCCGGGCCGGGTGTTCGCGAACCGCGCCCGCCTCGGCGGTTTCGTCAATCTGCTGCTGCTGGCCTCGGTGCTGACCGGTTTCCTGTTCTACACGAGCCAGTACCTGCACAGCGGCCTGGGTTTGGACGCCCTGCACACCGGCCTGGCCCTGCTGCCCTTCGGGCTCGCCCTGCTGGCCGCCACCCAGTTGCTGACCAAGTACATCGCCAGGGTATCGCTGCCGATACGCGGGGTGATCGGGATGTTCCTGGTCGTGGTGGCGCTCGTCTGGCTGGCCCGGCTGGGCCCGGGCAGCACCTATTTCGCCGACGTGTTCGGCCAGATCATCATCCTCGGCGTCGGGGTCGGCATCGCGGTCACCCCGTTCAACATGATCGTGCTGACCACCTCCGACCCGGCCGACACCGGTATCACCGCCGGTCTGTTGCAGGCCTCGCTGACCATTGGCGGCTCGCTGGGCCTGGCGATGCTGCTGCTGCCGTTCGCGTCCGGGATCGGCGCGGTGTTCACCTGGGGCGCGATCATCGCCGGCGCCAGCCTGATCCTGTCGCTGCTGTTCTGGTTCGGCCCGGGCGCCCGCAAGCCCGCCGCCGGTGTCGCCACGACGGATGCTGCCGCCGACGCGCAGTAAGGTACTCATCATGTGGGGTCGCGAACAGGGCCGGAACAATCCAGGGCCGACGGCGCCGTGCCAGCCGTGAGCCCGCCACCGGCGGCGCGATCCGCCACGCTGGCGCGGCGTCCGCAGCGTGCCGACGGTCGCCGCAACTACGACAACATCCTGGCCGCCGCCCGGACCGCCTTCGACGAGGGCGGCACCAGCGCCTCGCTGGAGGACATCGCCCGGGCGGCGGGCGTGGCGATCGGCACGCTCTACGGCCACTTCCCCACCCGCGAGGCGCTCATCGAGGCCACCATGCGCGACGGTCTGGATCAGCTGCGCGCCAGCGCGGACGCCCTGGCCGAGACCGAGAACCCGGCAGCGGCGCTGACCCTGTGGTTCCGCCAGGCGGTAGCACACTGCAGCACGTTCCGCGGTCTGGTCGGGCTGCTCGCCACCAGCAGCTACGACGAGGGAACACCTTTGCATCACGCCTGTGTGGCCATGCACGAGTCCTGCGGTCAGCTGCTGCGCCGCGCCCAGGGCAGCGGCCACGTGCGCGCCGACCTCTCCCCCGATGACCTGTTCACCATGATCACCTCGGCCGCGTGGACGCGGGAGAACGCCACCGCCGACCACGATCCCAGCGACCGGCTCATCGACCTGCTGCTCGATGCGATCATTCGCACCGGGCGGGAGACCTCCGCCGGCTGACCGAGAAGGCGAAAGTCAGGTCCAGGCCCTCGACCGTCCTCAACCGGTGCCGCCCACGACGCCCGGCGTACCCACGAAACGTCCGGGCAGACCGCCCGCATCCAGATGCGCGGTTGTCATCTCGATCGCTATTGGGGTCGCCCGCGGGTCGCCCAGCGCGCGGCCGGGTCGCGCATCGCGGACACGAGCGCCCAAGTCGCGGCGACCGCGATGCCTGACCAGCGCAGGTGAGCGGGCGTCCACTCCCGGCCGAAACCGACCAGCATCGGGGCCTGTGGCATCGACGTGGCCAGCAGCAGCGACGCCAGAAGCACGGGCGTGGTGATGATGCCGGGCTGGTCGAATCCCCGGCGACGGGCCCACGCGGCCACGGCCCACATCACGGTGACCGTGGCGGCCAACTCGGTCGTGAGACCGAGGCCGAGGCTCCACCGATCGCCCGCCGGCGCCGAGGGGAGATAGACCGTGAGCACCGCCGCCCACACCGGCACGACGACGGCCACGGCACAAGCGATCCGCAGCCACAGCCGGCGCGCCAGGCCGTACGGGCTGGCCTGCAACGTGATCGCGGCGCTGTCGTCGAGCGCGTAGCCGCTGCCCAGGGCCAGCAGCAGACCCAGGACTCGCAGGTCGCCGATGGCGTCGTGCGTGTCGCCGAGGCGGGCCAGCAGGTACACGGCGACGGCGGCGGCACTCGTTGCGAACGGGGCCAGGCGCAGGCTGCGTACCAGGTGGCCGCTGCGGACCAGTTCCCGTGCCACGGACGGTGTCATGGCAGCTGGAGCCCGCCGAGGACGAGGGTGGCGGCCAGGACCGGCCCGCCGACGAGGACCAGCCGGCGGCCGTGGGAGCGGTACACGGCGGCGATGGCGGCGCACGCGCAGAGCCCGGTCAGGTACGCGACGTGCAGCCACGGCCGGCCCGGCCCCGGCACCCAGCCCTCGAACGTCATCCCGGTCGTCCACCACATCCACCAGGCGCCGCCGTCGAAGCGGCGGAACGCGACGAGACCGCCCAGCGTCGCGACCACGAAGGTGATCAGCACGCCGCCGGCGAAGGGCAGCCAGCGGGCGGCGAGAACGCCGAGCAGCCCGGCGCCGGCGATGACGAGCGGAAGCTGGGCCAGCTCGCCGGCGTTCATCAGGTCCTTGGCCGGGATGTCGTTGAGGCTGCCGATGGCGGCCATGGCCGCCGCCGCTACGGCGCCGATGCCGGCCAGAGGCAGCGCGATGCCCAGGCTCATCGCCCAGGTCCGGCGCGTGTCCGAAATCGGGGTGACACTCAGCATCTCCTCGGCCCGGCTGCGGCGGGCGCCGCTGGCGACCAGGTTCGCCGCGAAGAGGACGATGATCGGCCCGAAGAACGCGACGGCGATGAAGATGGTGCCGTACCAGTAGTCGGCGTTGCGGCCGTCGCTGGCCGAGTCGGCGGCGGCGGTCACGGCGGCGACGACCGGTACCAGCCACAGCACGGGGTGCCGGGCGAGGCGGCGGGCCTCCCGGCCGATCAGGATGGCGGTGCTCATGAGTGGGTGACCTCCAGATCGGGTTCGCCCATGAGCAGGAGGTACGCGTCCTCCAGCGAGGGTGCGATCAGCTCGGCGCCGGCCGGCGGGTCGCCCACGTTGCGGAAGGTGCCGTCGCCGGTGCGCCACGCGGCGAGGGCGGCGGGCGAGCGCCGCGTGTCGGCCCACACGCGGCCCGCGGCCTGCGCGGTCAGCTCGTTGGGCGTACCGGTGAATCGGACCCGGCCCTGATGGAACACGGCGATCCGGGTGCACAGGGCGGCGATGTCCTCGGTCTGGTGGCTGGACATGACCACCGTGCGCCCCTCGCCGGCGTGCGAGATCATCTCCCGGAACCGCAGCCGCTGCTCGGGATCGAGGCCGACCGTCGGCTCGTCGAGGAGGAGCAGGTCGGGCTCGCCCAGCAGGGCTTGGGCCAACCCGACCCGCCGGCTCATGCCGCCGGAGAGGGCCCGGATCCGCTTGGCGCTGACCGACGCCAGCCCGGTCAGCTCGATGACCCGGCGGACCTCGTCGTGCCGGGCCCGCCGGTCGGTCATCTGCTTCAGGATCGCCACGTAGTCGATGAACTCGAAGACGGTGAACCCCCGGTGGAAGCCGGCTTCCTGCGGCAGGTAGCCCAGGCGCTCGCGGATCCAGGTCCGGTCGCCGGGGCGCGACGGATCACGGCCCAGCAGGGTCACCGTACCCCGGTCCGGCGCCAGGACGGTGGCGATGATCCGGAGCAGGGTCGTCTTGCCGGCGCCGTTCGGTCCCAGCAGGCCGGTCACCCCTTCGCCGGCGTCGAGGTCGACGCTGTCCAGCGCCGTCGTGCGGCCGAAGGATCTCGTCGCGCTCTGCACGCGTACAGTCATGCACTGCTCCCGAGTTTGATCGTGATGGTGTTGCGGGTGACGGCGAGCCACAGGCCGCCGCCGACGGCCACGGCGAGCCAGAAGATCTGGGCGCCGACGCCGAGGGCGAGGTCCAGGTGGCCGGCCATGGCAGTCGGGGCGGTCACCAGCACCCAGGCCGTGGCCACGATGCCGACGGCGACAACCGGTGTCATCCGGGCCGTCAGCGCCAGCGCGACGCAGGTGAGCCCGGCGGTGGGCAGGAGCCACGCGGCGGCCAGCCGGTGGGAGCCGGGTAGCGCGAGCCCGGCCGCGGTCACGATCGGCACCGTGACCGCCAGGACCGCGGCCGTGCGGATCAACAGCAATCGCAGTCCCGAGTACGGCGTGGCCAGCCCGATCTCCCGGGTCGGGTCGAGGCCGCCCGCGAAGGCCACCGCGACCCCGGCCAGCGGCCCGAGCGGAGCGGCCACGAGAAACATCCGCAGGAAGCGCTCGTCGACCTGAGCCGCCCAGACGGAGAGCGCGAGTACGCCCGCGACCCCCAGCAGCCACGGTCCCCGCAGGGTCGGCGTCGCGGCGATGAGACGCGCCGTCGCCTCGCCGACGCCGAGCCGGGCCAGCACCCGTTCGGGCCAACTCGGCCGGGGGGTGTCGACCCGGTCGACCACCTCGTGCCAGATCGCCTCGACCCGCCGGGTATCGACGTGCGACGCGATCGCGTCCCGGCAGGTCGCGCACTTCATCAGGTGTGCCTCGGCCGACGCGGCCAGGTCCGGCGGGGCGGCGCCCTGCGCATACCGGCGGATCGCCTCCGGTTCCAGGTGCCAGACGGTCATCCCATCCTCCCCGTCATGCCAGGCGCTCCCGCAGCTGAGCACGGGCGCGCATCATCCGTGTCTTGACCGTGCCCGGCGGGATGCCCAGCAGCCGGGCGGCCTCCCGCGTGGTCAGCCCGTCCAGGACCGTCGCCTGTACGACCGCCCGCAGCTCCGGGGACAGGCTGGCCAGGGCCGCGCCGACGTCGCCGTACTGGACCGCGAGCAGCACGTGCTCCTCGGCCGACGTCTCGACGCCGGCGAACTCGGTCAGCTCATCGGCCGGCGGCCGGCCCCGCCGCAGCGCGTCGACCAGGCGGCGGATACCGATGCCCCAGATCCATGCGGCCACCTCGCCCCGGCGGTTCCACCGCCCGGCCGACCGCCAGACCGCCACGAACGTGTCCTGCACGACCTCGTCGACGAGCTCCGGCGACGAGCACCGCCGCCCCAGGCGTACCAACAGCCACGGCAGATGCCGCCGGTACAGCTCGGCGAACGCCTCCCGGTCGCCATCCATGATCGCCGCGAGAAGCTGGGAGTCCTCCCGAGGGTCCGGCGGTCGCGTCAGCATGCGTGACCTCCCGGTTCTCGCAGCTCGACGAGGTCAAGAGTCACATGCCGGGCGATGCGGCTCCCATCCATGCACTGTTCGTCGTACCGGGCGAGGCGAACGGTTCACGGGACGGCGCGGCAATTATTCCTGCTGCTGCTCGCTGAGGCTGATCCGGTACGTCTCGCCGAGGGCCTGCGTGCCCGGAAGGGCCTGATTGTCGACGAGCGTGACGGACGGTTGCTGATCTCGGCGGTGGAAGGCTGGTTCTGAGCGCGTCGACGGTCCGCCCCCAGGGACTCCACCGGACCGCCGTGAACCTCGCCGACTGTCGCCGCACCCGGTGTCGGGTGCGGCGGCAGCCGTGTGGGCGGTCAGGAGAAGAAGGCCTCGGTCGATGTCACACACCGGGAGGTGTCCTTGACACAGACCTCGACCCAGAATCCGTACAGCGGGTCTTGGTGATTGAAGTACCCGTCAGCGTGGATGTAATCACCGTGGCAGCCGTTGTTGTTGACGTGCCACGGCCCGTACCACTTGTAAGAAGCGCCAAGGTGGCTCTGGTCGGCGATGAACCGGATTTCGGCGGCGTGATTGTCGCAGTCGGTGTCCTTCACCGACATTTTCACGTAGGCGGGAGAGTACAAGTCCGCCCCCCACGTGACCGTGGCACTGCCGCAGGCGCCGGTGAAGCAGGCGTCGCGCCGGCTCGTGGTTGCGGCGGACGCTGGTGAGGCGGTGAACGCCAGCATGCTGATCAGGCCGGCAACGGTGGCGGCAACCACCCATAGGCCTTTGCGCTTTCGCACGATGTGCTCCTCCCTGTAGACATTGTCGCTCGACGTTGCGGCGTGCTCGGATTCGTGACGGTCGCCCGTCGGGTTTCGCAGCCGTCGCAACGGGACTCACGATGCGGCACCGAACAATGGGAGAATGGTGCGAAGAACCTAAAACTCGCAGGTCAGGCCGGCAAAACCGGCGCCGGAGAGTCGGTGGGTGGGAGTCGTGATGGGAGTCCGGTTCCGGATTCTGGGTGGCGTCGAGGTTCAGATTGACGGTGTCGTGGTCGACGTGGGGCACCCCAGGCAGCGGGCGGTGCTGGGAGTGATGGTCGTGGAGGCCAATCACCTCGTGACCGTCGACCAATTGCTCGACCGGGTCTGGGGAGGACAGGCCCCGGCCAGGGGGCGGGAAACGGTCTACAACTATGTGTCCCGCCTGCGCGCAGCCTTGCGCACCGCGGGCGAGGAGGTTCGCCTGCACCGCCGTTCCGGTGGCTACCTGCTCGCGGTCGACGACCAGGCCGTGGACGTCCATCGGTTCAGTGCCCTGGTCACCCAGGGACGGGGCGCGCACGATGATCAACAGGCCGTCGAATTGTTCGAGCAGGCCCTGCGGTTGTGGCGAGGCGAGCCGATGTCCGAGTTGGACACGCCATGGGCGACGGGTCTGCGCGCCGCGTTGGACGGTGAACGGTTGGCTGCCGAACTCGACCACGTCGACGCCGCGTTGCGCTGCGGCCGGCACGCCGAACTGCTCCCGAGCCTGTCGGCGCGAGCGAGACAGCATCCGTTGGATGAACGCGTGGCCGGCCAGGTGATGCTCGCCCTGTACCGCTGTGGCCGGCAGGCTGACGCGCTGCAGCACTATGAAGCGCTGCGCCGTCGGCTGGCCGATGAGCTCGGCGCCGACCCCGGCCCAGACACTCAATACCTGTTCAAGCAGATACTCACCGCGGAACCGGGCCTAACCCAGCCGCGTGCACGGCCGCTTGTCTCCGTCGAAGACCCCGCTCCGGCTGTTCGGCTCGATCGGGCGACCGATGCATTGGCCACCGCCGCGAAACAGCAGTGGACAGCCGAAGCCGAGATTCGGTCGCTGCACCGACCGGCACCAGCACGGGTACGGTGGTCGACCACGGGCCGTCCGGTGGCCGGCGAGCGTGAGGCGCCGCGTGGTGACATCCTCGACATGGCCACGACGTTTCGCGGGCTCGCGACCCGGCAAATGGTGGTTCTCGGCGAGCCGGGGGCGGGCAAGACGGTGCTGGCGATCCTGCTGACCCTCGGGTTGCTGGCCGATCGCGGGCCGGGCGATCCGACGCCGGTGCTGCTGTCGCTGTCGTCCTGGAATCCCCACCGGGAACACCTGCACTCCTGGCTGGCCCGCCGAATATTGGAGGATTATCCCGGCCTCGGCAACGCCAAGGCCTACGGACGCGATGCCGCGACCCGCCTTGTGGGCGAGGACCGGGTGATTCCGGTGCTCGATGGCCTCGACGAGATGACACCGGGCGTACACGCCGCCGCGATCGACGCCATCGACCAGGCGATTGCCGGCGGCCGTCCGCTCGTCGTGACGTGTCGCGCCGCCGAATACGAGAACGCGGTCCGGCACGGTGACATCCTCGCCGCCGCGGTGGTGAAGATCGAACCCGTCGAACTCGACGACGCCGTCACCTTCCTCACCGCCGGCCGCCTCCCCGGCGACACCCGCTGGCAGCCGGTCGTCGAGCACCTGCGCCACCACCGAGACGGTCCGCTCGCGCAGGCGCTGTCGACCCCGCTGATGGTCGACCTGGCCCGCACGACCTACCGAGACGTCGCGAGCGACCCGGGCGCGCTGATTGACCCGCAACGGTTCAGGGATCGAGCCGCGATCGAGGACCATCTGCTCGGTGCGTTTCTGCCTGCCGTGTACGCCCGGCGTCCCCAACCGCCGGGACTGCCGCCCTCGACCGTCCGCAGCTACGGTCCGGATCAGGCCCAACGATGGCTGATGTTTCTCGCTTGCCACCTACGCAACCTGCGGACCCGGGACTCCGCATGGTGGCACCTGGTCCACGCGATACCGCGTCACGTCCGAGGACTTGTTTTCGGCCTGCCGCCGGCGGCTTTGTTCGCGATCGTCGGACTCCTGGCCCGTGGCCCCGCCGCAGCCTGGGTCTACGGCCTGTCCACCGCGGCGGGCGGTTTCGCCGCCCAAGCCTGGGGCACACGCTCAGCACCATCGAGGGTCGAGTTCCGCTTCCGAGGCACAGCCGTAGCCTTCCTCGGCCGGGCAGTGATCGGGGTGGCCATCAGCGTCGTGATCGGGCTGCTCTGGTCGCTCTCGATCGGGCCGGTGGTGATACTGGCGATGGCCTTCGGGCTGGGCACCGGGCTGCACGTCTGGCTGAAGACCCCGACGAAGGCGGATTACGCGTCAAGTCCGGCGACGACCTACGCGCAGGATCGTGTCGCCACGCTGGCCTTCGCGTTGTCGGTGGCCACGTCGATCGGGCTGTTCTATGCGTTCGCCATATCCGTCAGTCAGCCCCACTCCAACCTCGGCCCGGCCGCGGATCCCTTTCATCTGAACCGGGCGCTGCCGGCCGGAGGTGTGTCCGCCTTGTTTGGCTGGCTTTCCTTCCGGTACGTCGGCGCCGCGAGCTACGCGCTCGCCGGTTTCGTCATCGGCGGTTTGGCGATGGCCCACCACATCTCGCTGGGCCTCGGACTGGCGGCGGGAGCGATCTTCGGGCTCGCTGTCGGTCTCACCGCCGCGCTGTCCCGGTGCTGGGGCACCTACCAGCTCAGCCGGGCCTGGCTGGCCCTTCGCGGGCAGACACCACTGCGGTTGAACCGGTTCCTGCAGGACGCCCACCGGCGCGGCGTACTGCGCCTGGCCGGTGCTCACTACCAGTTCCGCCACACCCGGCTGCACGACCATCTCGCCGACCGCCGACCTCACCGGCGATAGCCGACCACGCGACCGCCACCGCCGCTCTCGACGACGGCGCTCCCCTCCGCGATGTCCAGAACCTGCCCGGCCGCACCGACCCGCGCACCACCCGCCGCTACGACCGCAACCGCGGTGCAGCCGCGCCGGGCGAGCAGCATGCGGGCCGAGCTGTCGAAGGTCCCGCGCAAGGTCGACATCCCCCGGCAGCGCAGGAGCCCCGAGCCGCGCGGGCGACCCACAACTCGTCGGGCTCGGCGGTCTGGACCGAGGCCCGGGTTGAAGCTGAGGTGCACGGGTGCGGCGACACGGGCGGACGCTCGGGACTGAGGGGCCGCCGCTACACAGGTGTCGTTCACCTGGCCGGGGACGGTCCGAGGCGCGCGGGGGGCACGGGCCGAACGGCCGGGGTCCGGCCGGGTGCTGTCCGCGCGGGGCGGGCCCTCCGGCCCTTCCGGTCCCGACCGCACTCCGGATAATCGAAACCATGAAGCGAACGACAGCCCTGGTCCTCGCGGCGCTTGCGACGATGTTCGCCGCCGGATGCGCGTCGCCCGGCGACGGCGGTGGCCCGGCCGCGTCCACGGCGGGTACCTCGGCCGCCGCCCCGGCGGACGGCTCGTTCCTGGCCGCCCACGGCCTGTCCGGCCTGGACGCCCGCGGGATCATCGACCGCCTCGAACGCGCACCGGTCGCCGACCGCCCGCAGACGCTGAGGGCGTCGGTCCGCCCGAGCCAGCTCCAGCTCACCGACACCCGCACCGGCGCGACAACGGCCCTCGACATCCCGGCCGGGCTGTTCTACCTCTCCGTCGCGCCGTACGTCGACCGCACCCACGAGTGCTTCTTCCACAGCCTGACCACCTGCCAGGGCGAGCTGACCGGCCAGGACCTGCAGGTGCGGATCACCGACACCGCGACGGGCAAGGTGCTGGTCGACGGCGCCGCGAAGACGTCCGAGAACGGCTTCACCGGCTTCTGGCTGCCGAGCGGCATCACCGCGACACTGCAGATCACCCACAATGGCCGTACGGCCACCACCGACATCGCCACCGCCCCGGACGCCCCGACCTGCCTGACGACGCTCCGCCTGACCTGACGCCCGGCGCCGAGGATGGCCCATGCCGAGGGGGGCCCGCGACGAAGATGCCAGGCGGAGCGGTGTCGACGTCGTGTGTGACGTACGGGCACGTTGGCGTCGGGCCGGTAGGGACAGTCAGCGGAGCGGAATCGACACATTGTGCTCGCTGTCCGAGCGTGGTCCGAGGATGCGGCGCTGATCGGCGGTGATTTGGAGGTCGTTGATACTGGCCTCCCGCCGTCGCATCAGCCCGTCGGGGTCGAACTCCCACAGTTCGTTGCCGTAGCTGCGCCACCATTGCCCGTCGGCATCGTGCCACTCGTACTGGAACCGGACGGCGATGCGGTCGTCGGTCAAGGCCCAGAGGTCTTTGCGGAGCGCGTAGTCGAGTTCCTTGGTCCACTTGCGGGTCAGGAAGGCGACGATCTCGTCTCGGCCGGTGATGAACTCGCCGCGGTTGCGCCAGGCCGAGTCCGGTGTGTAGGCGAGGGCCACGCGGTGCGGATCGCGGGTGTTCCAGGCGTCCTCGGCGGCTTGGACCTTGGCGCGGGCGGTCTCGGCGGTGAAGGGCGGGACGGGCGGGCGGGTCATACGTACTCCTTGGTCAGCAGTTGCCGGTAGGCGGCGAGTTGGCGGAGGAAGCCCGCGGCCACCACGCCGACCACGCGGCCGTCGTGGTGGTATTCGGCGAGGAACCGGCCGTCGGGTTCGGAGATCCTCAGGTGCAGGTCGTAGCTGGCGCCGGTGAAGCCGGTGGATTGCAGCCGGTGGCCGTACAGGTGGCACCAGAAGGACGGAATCGCGTCGAAACGGCCGGCGATCCCGAGCAGTGCCCGGGCGGCGTGTGCGCCCTGTTCGATGGCGTTACTGTAATGCTCCACCCGGATCAGTTCCCCGCCGAGCAGGGTGGACGGCCGGCGGGCGACGTCCCCGGCGGCTGCGACCTGTGGGGCGGCCAGCCCTTGGCCGTCGACGACGACGCCGCCGTCGAGACGCAGGCCGCTGCCGCGTAGCCAGTCGGTCTCCGGTTCGGCGCCGAGCGCCACGATCAGCAGGTCGGCTGGTAGCACTGTGCCGTCGTCGAGGTGTACCTGCTCCACGCGGCGGGTGCCGGTGACGGCGACGACGCGGCGGCCGAGGCGCAGGTCGACGCCATGGGCGCGGTGCAGGTCGGCGATGATCGTGCCGATGCGTTCGCCGAGTGGTCGGCGCAGCGGTACGTGGTCGGATTCCACCAGGGTGACCGGGAGGTCCCGGGTGCGCAGCGTGGCCGCGACTTCCGATCCGAGGAAGCCGGCGCCGGCGATGACCACGCGGGCACGGGTCGTGAGTGCGGTACGCAACGCGTGGGCGTCGTCGAGGCCGCGGAGGGTGAGCACGCCGTCCAGGTCACCGACGCCCGGCAGGGCACGGGCCCGCGCGCCGGTGGCGATGACCAGAGCGTCGAACGGCACGGATGACCGATGGCCTCGGTGCAGCCGCTGGCCGGACAGGTCCAGGCCGGTGGCGGCGTGGCCGAGCAGCCAGGTCACGTCGAGGTCGTCGGTGCCGGCGAGGGCGATGTCGGCGCCGGGGTCGAGTAGGTACTCCTTGGACAGTGGTGGACGCCGGTAGGGCCGGTGGCGTTCGGCGCCGACCATGCTGATGTCACCGTCGTAGCCGAGGCGGCGCAGTTCCTGGGCGGCGGTCAGCCCGGCAAGGCCGGCGCCGGCGATGGCGATGCGGTGCATCGGTCAGTTGCCGTCCAGGAAGATGGCTTGCACGGGGCAGGCGCGGGCGGCCTGCTCGAGGGCTGGCCGCGACGCGTCGTCGGGCATGGCGTCGTAGACGAGTTCGTCGCCGTCGTCGAGGGCGAACACCTCCGGAGCGGCGAACACGCATTGGGTATGGGTCTCGCACCGGCTCATGTCGACACGGACGCGCATCGTGGTTGCTCTTTTCAGCTGATGGGTGGATTGAACCGGGAGTACTTGCCGAATGACCAGCGTTGTGGGAGGCCGCCGGTGACCTGGACGACCTGGCCGACATCGAAGTCGACCAGCCGCTGCGCGCCGGGCACCGCGGCGGCCCGGTCCGGGTCCCGGACGGTGCGGGCACGGCCGGTCAGGTGCAGCGTGCGGCTGTGTTCCCAGTCGAGGAACAGCAGCCCGCAGCGCGGCTCGAGCTCGAGGTTGCCCAGCGTCATGTACATCGAGTTGCCGACGTAGTCGGGCCAGGTCAACCGGCGTCCGTCGGTCACCGTGACGAAGCCGGGGTTGCCGCCGCGGTGTGACGCGTCGGTCCCGAGCCCCGCCGCGTAGGTGCCGATGAAGAACGTGTCGGCTGCGGCGATCCATCGCTGTTGGTCGGTGGTCAGTTCGCTGGTGGCGGCCACGGCTTTGGTCACCGGCGGTGCGTCGTCGACGTAGGCACGGGTCTGGATGTACTTGGGGCAGTTCGCGTAGACCTGTTCGGTGCGCACCACGAGCCGCTCCCCGTCGCCGCGGGCTCGGCCGTTGACCCGCATCCGTTTCCGGCTGGCCGGCTCGATCATGAGCATGCCGATGTCCTGCTCGGTGTCGAACCTGCCGGCGAGTGGGTCGCCGGCGCCGGGGAGTCGGTCGACGATGACGGTGCGGTCGTCGGGCGCGGCGGTAAACCCGGGTGGACCGGTGAGCGCGCTGACCCATGCCGCCCCACCTTCGTCGGCGGCTGCGATCACCACCAGGCGCTGCTGGCCGAGAAACTCCGCGGCGACCGGCGGAATGGTCGCGCCCACGCCGGCTGATCCCCAGCCGTCGACAGTCACACCAGCACGGCGCTGTACGACCCGTTCGCCTCGATGGAGCATGGGCGACTCCTTTCCGTGTCGGTCCGGGCCGCGGTGAGCGGCCCGGACCGGGATGGGCCGGGAAGGGTTTTCTAGAAGAAGCCGCAGGTCGGTGCGGCCTGTGTGGGTGCTGGTGCGGTGTCGGCACCGGCCGGCGCGTAGATCTCCAGGCGGATGCCGTCCGGGTCGGTGAAGAACACGCCGCCGGAGGACGCGCCTTCGCCGTGCGGGACGATCCCGTCGTAGACCAGTTCCGCGCCGAGCTCACGCAGGGTGGTCTCGGCGCGGCGGACCGCCTCGATGTCGGGTACCTGGAAGGACAGGTGATGCAGCCCGGGCCGGTCGATGGCGAACGCGCCGTCGCTCTGCTGCCACAGTGTGACCAGCAGGGCACCGTCACGGCCGAGGAAGGCGAACCTGCGGTCGCCGTCGGTCTGCTCACCGATGAGGTCGAAGCCGAAGACCCGGCGGTAGAAGGCGGTGGAACGCGGCAGGTCGGTCACGTTCAGGCCGACGTGTCCGGTTTGCAGAGCGGGTGCGCTCATGTGAATCCTCCAGGGCGGATTGTTTGGCCATCACTTCTAACGCATAAAGCGCTAGTTGACCATTAGAATATGGGGGCAGTTTCTTACGGCGTCAAGCGCGATGTACCGTTAGAAGCGTGAGTGTGACCGACCTTACGGACGGCGGAGCCCCGTTGCTCGGCGAGCCGCCCGCGATCGAGCTCGGCAACACCACGTACGCGGTGCGAGGTCGTCTCAAGGACGGCTTGCGGACCGTCGAGCACCTGGCTGCGTGGCTACGCGACATGCGCCATCGCCTGGCGATCCCGCTCACCGACGCTGACATCCTCGGCGTAACGGACCGCGACCTGGAGGTCGCCCGAGAACTCCGGGACGTCATCCGCGCCCTCGTCGCCGCGACGACAGCGGGCCGTACGCCGGATCCGGAGGTGGTCGCGACGCTCAATCAGCATGTGCGCGACACCCCACGGTGGCGCGAACTGTCCATGACGCCCGAGCCGCACGCGTCGATACATTCGTTGGGCCGGCCGGCCGCAGCCGCGCTAGCCGCGGTGGCCGAAGACGCCGTCAGCCTGTTCGCCGGTCCAATACGCCATGAACTGCGCGCCTGCCACGGCCCCGGTTGCGTGCTCTACTTCGTTCGCGACACGCCACGGCGCGAATGGTGCTCGGCCGGCTGCGGCAACCGGGCCCGAGCCGCCCGCCACTACGCCAAAACACGAGACACCACCTGACGGGTCCCCCCGCGCCCCCACGAGGCAGCCCACGGACACCCCACGTGCGATCGTTGGCCGTGATAGACGGGTTTCGCAGCTTGTACGGAATATGGGTACTGAAGTATCAGTTGTGGCGTTGCCGGGCCGGCGGGGGGCGACCGGTACCATCCGATGGACCATAGCCGCGTCGATCCCCAGGGACGGTCCTCTCACGTGTTGCAGCAGCCGGAGTTCGGCCGGCGGCTTCGCCAGCTTCGAATGGAGCGGGGCAAGTCGCAGGCGGAGCTCGTCGGCCTGGGCATGTCGGCGGCCTACCTGTCCCGGCTGGAGTCGGGGTCACGGGAGCCGACGGCGCGGGCCGTGGAGTATCTGGCCGAGGCGCTCGGGGTGGCGGTCGAGGCGTTCGAGGACCTGGCCGGGCCGAACCTCGCCGACGTGCTCGGCATGGTGTTCACGTCCAGCGACGCGACCCGCGCCGCCGAGGCTCGTGACCTGCTCACCGCGGCGCTGGACGGCACGCCCGGCGCGGACGCCACGACGCGATGGCTCGCCCTGTCGGAGCTGGCCCGGCTGTACAGCGTCCTCGGCGAGCACGAGCGGGAGCGCGACATGCTCGTGTAGGCGTGCGCGATCAGCGACGAGCTGAAGCGGCCCGCGCTGCAGGCGCAGGCGCGGCTGCAGCTGGCCCGCTGCTACCGGCACCTCGGCGACGCGGCGGCGACGCGCGACACGGTGCGGGAGGCGCTGCGCCTGGGCGAGCGGCACCAGTTCATGGTGCCGCCGTCGGACCTGACCCGGGCCCGGCTGATGCTGGTATCCGCAGAGGCGGAGCTCGGCGACATCGCCGAGGCGGCGCGCCTCTGTGCGCAGGTGTGCGACGGGCTCACCACTGACCGGGGGGCCCTCGCCGCGGAGGCGTACTGGACAGCGGCGACCGTCGCGACGTGGCAGCGCGACTACCCCCGGGCCGGGGCGCTCATCGACGCGGCGATGGCCGCGATCGACGCCCGCGACGACATGGTGCTGTGGATCCGCATCCGGCTCGCCGCGACCTCGCTGTCGCTGCAGGCGTCACCGCCGCGGGTCGACGAGGCGCAGTCGCTGCTGGACGCGGTCGCGCCGGCGCTGGCGCTGGTGGGCACGGCCCGGCACCAGCAGGAGCACCTGTATCTGCGGGCGCAGCTGGCGTACCACCGCGGCGAGCTGGAGCGGGCGGCGCTGCTGGCGAAGGAGGCCCGCGCGGCGACGAGCCTGATGGCGTTCCGGGACCAGGTGATGCTGGAGGCCCTGGACGGCCGGATCGGGATGCGGCTCGGTGAGCGCGACGCCCTTTCCCGGCTCACGGCGCTGGCTGAGCGGGTGGCGGCGATGAACATGCCGGAGGTCGCCGCTGACATCTGGCGGACGATCGCCATGACCGCCACGGCCGACGACGCCGCGACAGACTGAACGGGCGCGGGGTCAGCGGGCCAGGATGAGCGTGATGCCGGCGAGTACCACGCCGGCGGCGACGGCTCTGGGCGCGCCGAAGCGTTCCCGGAAGCAGAACGTGGCGATAGCCGCGCCGACGAGAATGCTCGACTCGCGCAGCACCGCCACCGGTGCCAGCTGCGCGTGCGCCTGCGCCCACAGGATCAGGCCGTAGGAGAGTACGGACAGGGCGCCGGCGATGAGGCCCTTCGCGACCACCGGTCTGGCCCGGCGGAGGATCGCGGTGCCGTGGCGTACGGTCGCGTAGGTGGGGACGGCGATGCCGTCGCTGATCATCAGCCAGGCGACGTAGCCGGCGGTGGCGACCGCCGCGCGCACGCCGACGCCGTCGACGACGGTGTACGCCGCGATGGTGAGCCCCGTGCCGAGCGCCGCCACGATCCCGGGCCACGATCGCGGGGCGTCGGCGCGGCGGGCGTGGTAGCCCCACAGCGCGAGCCCGACCAGCCCGGCCATGGTGACGGCGATCCCGGCGAGGGTCAGGGGGTGCAGCCGTTCGCCGAGGACGGTCGTCGCCACGAGCGTCACCACGATCGGCGCGGTGCCGCGGGCGATCGGGTACACCTGCCCGAAGTCGCCGAGCGCGAAGGAGCGCACGAGCAGGATCTGGTAGACGACGTGCAGCACCGCCGAGGCGGCCAGCCACGGCCACGAGGCCGGGTCCGGTGCCGGCACGGCGACCGCGAGGGTGAGACCGCACGCCACCCGCCCGGCGCCGACGAGGGTCAGGCCGGCCAGCTCGTCGTCGATCGTGTGGGCGGCAGCGTTCCAGCTGGCGTGCACAACCGCCGCGACCAGCACCGCCAGCAACACCGCCGCCGTCATCCGGCCACCACCGGCGGTACAGGCAGGAAAGCCGTCACGGGTCCGGTGCGGCCAGCTCGGCGAGCACGGCGGCTCGGTGCGTGGCGTCGTGCATGTCGACCGTGGCCCGGTAGCAGCGCGCCGCCGTCACCAGGTGGTGCAGGCGGCGGCGCATGTCGCGCACGATGCCGGCGAAGCGCAGGGCGTCGCCGCCGCCGTAGGCGAGGACGTCGTCCTTGAGCCCGTACATCGTCAGCGCCGAGGCGAACTGTTCGCAGAACGCCTCGGCATCGGCCGGGTCGATCCGGTCGAACGCGAAGGGCGCGCCGGGCCGGTAGTTGGCGATGACGACGTTACGCACGGGGGCCGCTGCGACGGGGTCGCCGCCGAACAGGTCGGCAGGGTCGACGATGTAGTCGCCGGCCTCGATGTGCCGGCGGGCCCGCCCCGACGCGAGCAGGTCCGGTGCGACCTCGCGGACCCGTACCGCCGACGGGACCCCGACCGCCACCCCGGCGCCGGGGCCCGGCCGGACCAGTGTGTGGGTATTGCTCAGGAACCGGGCGCCGGCCCGGCACGCCTGCTCCAGGAACACCGTCTTGCCGCCGGCATTGGCGCCCACGAGCAGCGTCGCCGCCCCGCCGACGGCGAAGCCCGCGGCCTTGAGGTGCAGCCGGCCGTGTTCGATGGCGTGCGCGGTGAGGATGGTCTTCACGAAGTACGGCCACACCGTGCGTTCCAGCCGGCGGCCGAAGACGTACCGCCGCCGGCCCCGGGTCACGAGGTAGGCCGGGGCGCCGAAGACGTGGCTGAGGTAGTAGCCGGTCCGGAGGCGCTTGGCGCGCAGCGTCCGGTCCGTCAGTGCTTCGAGCGCGGTGACGTCGACCGGGTCGCGGTCGAGGTCGACGCAGACGAGCTCGTCGTCGGGCTCGCTGTCGGGGGCCGCCGGCCGGGGGAAGTACGCGTATCCGTCGAACTCCTCGAGGTTGGAGGAGATCCGCAGCGTCAGCACACCCAGATCCACGGTCCTCGACGAGCGCAGCACCGGGTCGAGCACGTCCGCGCCGACCCGCATCAGGCGGCCGCCTCGGCGAACCGGGCGACGATCTGCGCCGGCGTCCACCGCACCCGGGCGCCCGCCGACTTGCCGCGCGGCGCGCACCGGATGTGCACGAGTGTCGGCCCGTCCGCGGGGTCGAGCGCCTCGAGGGCGTCGAGGCTGTCGATGGTGTGCGCGGCGGCGTACCCGGCGGCCAGGGCCAGCCCGGCCGGGTCGCCGATGTGCACGGGCCGCTGGCCGCCGGTGCTCTCGTGCACGCCGTTGTCGAGCACCACGTGCACGAGGTTCGGCCGGTGCTCGGCGATCATCGGCAGCACGGACAGGTTCATGGCGAACGAGCCGTCGCCGTCGAGCACGACGACCTGCCGGCCGGGGGCCGCGAGGGCGATGCCGAGCCCCACCGGCGCGGCCATCCCCATCGAGCCGACGAGGTAGAAGTTCCGCGGCCGGTCCGCGACGTTGTACAGATCCCGGGTGATGAAGCCGCAGGTGGAGACGGTGAGCGCGGCCGGGAACCGGCGGGTCACGGCGAGGATCGCCTCGGTGATGCCTGGCGTCGTCATATGCCCTCCTTGACGATGAGCACCGGGGTGGCCCGCCCGTCGGCGGCGGCCGCCAGGCAGTCCAGCACGCTGTCGTGCGGGCGGGCCGGGTCGAGCACGCTCCAGCGCAGCCCGAAGACGTCGAGCAAGTTGGTGAGCTCACGGCCGATGATGTCGTGCTCGACGGCGTCGTTGCCGTCGTGGCCCCGCCAGCTGACGATGAGCGGGACGTGCACGTCGTAGATGAGGTTGAGCGAGGTCAGCACGTTGAGGCAGTAGCCGAGGCCGGAGTTCTGCATCATGACGACCGGCCGGGCGCCGGCGACGGCGAGGCCGGTGGCGACGCCGACGGCCGCGTCCTCGCGGGGCGCCGGCAGGTAGGACACCTGCCGGGTGAGCTCGGTCGGCGGCCCGTCCAGCAGCTTGAACAGGCCCTTGAGCAGTGAGCACGGCACACCGGTGAAGTGGGTGAAGCCCTGTCCGGTGTAGGCCCTGATCACCTCCTCGGCCGTGCTCAGGGCTGGCGGGGCGGCCGCTTGCAGTGCGTCAGTGGGCACGGGGAACCTTTCGACGAGGGGTCGGTCACGGCCAGGCGTGCAGCAGCGGCGGGGGGCCGGACGGCGACACGACAGGGGCGGCCGCGGCGGGCCGGCCGGAGATCCAGGCGGCGAGCGCGGTCAGCGGCGCGGAGACGGTGACGGCGCCGTCCGGGTTCCAGGTGAGCTCAGCGTCGGGGGCCTCCAGGCGGACGCCGGCGTCTGGGCCGAGGCGCGGCTGGAGGTAGGTGACGACGTGCGCGGCCAGCGGGGCGCTCCACCGCTCGCTGGTGCGGCCGAGGGCGAGGTCGACGCCGTGCAGCTCCGACTCGCGCCACCACGCGTACTGGGTGGCGATGAGCGGCGAGTCGCGGTACGCGCACGGCCGCTGCCAGTCCTGCGGCGAGAGGCCGGACCAGGCGTCCCGCAGGTCCGCGAGGCCGGTGTCGGCGTGCTCGACGAGCCAGGCGGCGTCGCGGGTGTGATTCTCCTCGATCGACTTGTCGCGGGTGGACCGGCCGCCGTCGTACACCTCGATGGTCTCGCCACGCCGGGCGTAGCGCGCCTGGCGGGCGAACGCCCGGGACAGGTCGCCGAGGTGGACCAGCACGTGCGCGCGGGTCCAGCCCGGCAGGCCGCTCGGGGCCCGGACGCCGTCCTCGTCGAGGCCGGCGATCGCCGAACGGATCCAGGCGTGCACGGCGTCGATCTCGGCCAGCCGGCCCGGGATGTCCTGGGTGGGCTGTCGGTCGGTCATGGGGAGACCCTTTCTGGTGTACGGGCTGCCGCGTGCGGCAGGAATACGTTGGTCCAGCTGAGGATGTCGCGGATCACGTGGTGGTCCTTGTTCGGACGCAGGGCACCGATCTGGTGGTACATGACGCCTTCGCTCGGCGGGCCGAGGACGGTGATGCGGCGCTCTACGGTGCCGTCGCCGCGCACCGGGTGGAACTGGGGGGTCAGGTCCAGCCCGCCGGGCGTGAAGTCGGGCTCGTCGATGCCGGGGTTGGTCCACTGGCGAATCAGGCCACGCCGCAGCAGGTTCGGGTAGAGCGCACTGACGTCGCGGGCGGCGTCGAAGCGCTGCACCCGCGCGTCGACGAGCGCGTCGGCGTGGCGGTCCACGCCGGTGACCGGCCCGCTGACGCGGAACTTCCCGGTGCGCTCGTCGCCGGTGACGCGCGCCTGCGGGCCGACGGTGACGTCGACGTAGCCGGCCCGGATGAGCGCGACGACCTTCTCCATCGCCTCGCAGGAGGCGCCCTGGCAGAGCCGGTTGTGGTGGCCGGTGTACACGTCGAGGAAGGTTCGGTGCGACCCGGCGCGCAGCCCGCCGAAGTCCACCGCGTCGATCATGACGCCGCGCAGGTCGCGCCACACGGCGTCGGCGGCGGCCTTGCCCGGGTTGCTGAGGTTGCCCTGCGCCGCCCACCGGATGTCGGCGTCGAGGAAGTCGAGGAACGCGCGGTGGTACTCCTCGGCGGTCGTGTACGCGTGCGGCGGCACCGGTTCAATGGCCTCGGCCCACGAGAAGCGGTGCCGCGCCGCCGAGGCCGGGTGCCGGTGCGGCGACGGGGCGGCGAACACGGCCGCGGCCAGGTCGCCGGGCCGGTCGGCTCGGGTCAGCAGGTCGGCGGCGCGGGCGGGGTCGTGCAGGACGGTGAGGAACGCGGTCACCGCCTCGTGCAGCGCCGGGTCGTCGCCGAGGGGCCGCCGCCCGGTGAGGACCGCGTCGACGTCGGCGGCGACGGCCGCGGCGAGATCCTGCACCGGCGCGGTGAGCTCCGCGCACGCGGCGTGGTGATCGGGATACTCGTCCGCGGTGGCCAGGAACTGCTCGTACGCGGGCCCGGTGGCGTTGATCGCCGCGTCACGGAACCGGGCGCCGTACAGGGTGCTGTAATAGATGAGCGCCATCTCCAGCACGGCGAGCGGAAACACGTGCCGTTCGAAGTCCAGCTGCGGCCGGCTGAGGGCCGGCACGGGGTGCACCAGCCCGAACGCGTCGCGCAGCCGCTGCACGGCGGCGGTAGTGAGGAACACGCCGCGGTACTCGTACTTGGCGATGTCACGTTCCTTCTGGTTGTACGGCCGGGCGAAGGTGAACAGCCCGTTGCGGCTGAACGCGACGATCGAGTCCGGCTCCCGCCCGCACGGCTGGTAGGTGAGCGTGCCGTCGTCGCCGCGGGTGAACCGGCCGCCGCGACCCTCGGTGAGGTACAACAGCACGTCGATGCCAGTGAGGCCCATGCCGAGGCAGGCGACGGTGGAGCCGGGCCCGGTGTGCGGGCCGTGCAGCGTCTCCTCCATCGGGTAGGCCGACGGGATGAGCCGCGTGCCGGTGCGGGCCGCGAACCGGGCCCACTCGGCCTGCATGGGATCGGTCTCGGGGCGGTTGGTGGAGTGGCCGGTGAGCAGCAGCACGTAGTGGGCCTGGAAGGGGGCGTCGCCGTCGGCGGTGACGACGACGAGCCCGTCACCGTTCTCGACGAGGTCGGTGACGTCGGCCTGGCGCAGCTCGACGCTGACACCGGGTGCGGCCCGCAGCATGTCGATGTAGCAGGCGAACTGGTCCTGCAGGGCCAGACCGTGCAGGTACCGCTTCGGCCAGTCCTCGGCGACGAGGTCGTAGGCGGGGTCGCCGGTCGCGGCGTACTTGGCCCGGCACCAGTCCAGCAGCGTCGGCCGGGCGTCGCGGGGTAGCAGCGGGCCGGCGTCGATGACGCTCTCGTCGGCGGCGAAGGCGACCTGTCCGACGATCCGGTTGAGGTAGCTCGTCGTGGTCTGTTTCGGGCTGTGTACGGCGCCGGAGCCGAACTCGCCGGAGTGGTCGTAGATGACCAGGTCGAGGGCGAGCTCGCCGGCGCGGTCCAGGGTGAGCGCGGCGAGGCGCTCCAGGACGTAGGTGCACGTCGGTCCACCGCCGACGATCGCGAGCCCGATGCGGGCCTGGCCGGTGCCGGTCACTGTGCGACCCCCAGGGCGGTGACGGCGGGCCGGGCGGTCACGGCGTCGAAGGCGATGAAGAAGCGGTCGATGTCGGCGGCGGTGAGCTGACCCATGTTGGCCAGCCGGAAGGAGCCCGCGGCGCGGTCCTGGACGGCGTAGATGACGAATCCGTGCTGTCGGAGCCCGTCGTGCAGCTGGTCATAGGTGAGGTCGCCGCCGAGCCATGCGTTGGTGATCGAGGCGGCCCGGTGCTGCGGTGGCAGCAGCAGCCGAACGCCGCGGCCGGTGAGACCGGTCCGGATCTGTTCGGCGCGGGCCCGGTACCGCGCGCCGCGGCTCGCGACCGTTTCGGCCAGGGTGAGCTCGAGTGCGACGTCGAAGGCCCGCAGCACCTGCAGGGCCGGGGTGAACTGGGGTGCGCCGCCGGTGACCTGCGCCCGGTAGCCGGCGTGCAGGTCCAGGTAGAAGGTGCGGGCCGGGATCTCGGCGAGGGCGTCGAAGGCGGCGTGGGTGCCCAGGACGAAGCTGATGCCGGGCAGGCCCTCCAGGCACTTGTTGGCCGTGCCGACGCACCAGTCGACGTGGTCGGCCACGACGTCCAGGTCCTCGGCGCCGATGCTGGAAATGGCGTCGAGGATGAACGAGCGGCCGTGCCGGGCGGCGAGCCGGCCGACGCCGCCGGCCGGGTTGAGCATGCCGGTACTGGTCTCGTGGTGGACCATCGCGACGTGGCTGAGCCACGGCTCGGCGGCCAGGGCCCGGTCGACGGCGTCGAGGTCGACCGGGTTCGCCCAGCCGAACTCGAGTCGCCGAGCCGCAATGCCGTGGACCTCGGCGATGCGGTGCAGCCGCTCGCCGTAGTGGCCGTTGTCGAGCACGAGCAGCCCGCCGGTGGCCGGCACGACAGAGGAGACCGTCGCCTCCAGCGCGGCGGTGCCGGAGCCGGTCAGCAGCACCGCCGTGTGCCCGTCGCCGCCGGCCACGGCGGTGAGCTTGCCGCGGACCCGGGTGAGCAGCTCGCGGGTCTCGGGCTCGCGGTGGCACTCGTCCGGCGAGGCGATGGCCGCTCGGACCCGCTCGTCGACGTTGACGGGTCCCGGATTCATCAGCACGACACGGGTCATCGGTGCGCTCCAACCGCGATCAGGGTGCGAGGGGTGGCCGGCGGCCATTCGGTCATGGGGGCGAACAGGTGCCGCAGCGGCTGGGTCCGTTCGCCGCGGGCGATGACGCACTCGGCGCCGTCGCGGGCCAGCGCGGCGAGGGCCTCGACCTTGCCGTCCATGGCGCCGGTGGCGTCGCCGGGCCTGCTCCACAGCAGGCCGCGGATCTCGTCCAGCCGGTGCGGGTCCACCGCGGTCAGGACCGCGCCGCCGCCGGTGAGGATGCCCGGCACGTCGCTGAGCGCGACGACCCGCAGCGGCCGGAACCGTTCTGCCGTGAACAGCGCCGGGACCTCGTCGCTGCTGAAGATGCGCAGGGTCCCGGCGGCGGTGACGACGAAGTCGCTGGACAGCACCGGCAGGGCGCCGGCGCGCAGCAGCCGTTCGACGGCCTCGGTCTGCACGACGGTGCCGTCCGGGCGTTCGGTGTACATGGCCGACACCTGCAGCGGCACCGCCCGCACGCCGTGCGCCCGCAGCCGGGTCGTCCACGCCCACCGCATCGCGAACGCCGGCTCGGTGAGCGCGACTGCGGCGTACGCGTCGGTCCGGTCGGCCTTGATGCGCAGGCCCACCGGGTGGCACAGCGCTCCGCCGCCGGTGACGAGCACGATCCGCCCGGGCTGCTCGGCGTGCAGGTCGGCGATGCGGGCGGCGAAGTCGTCGATCGCCGCATAGTCGGTCGCGCCGGTGGTGTGCTTGTCCGACAGGACGCTGCCGCCGACCTTCAGCACCAGCAGCCGCGGCCCAGGGGCCGTCCTCATGTGCGGGGCACGTTCGACGCGGCCGCGCCCGTGTGCCGGTGCACGTCGAAGAGGCGGGCGAGGAACGGCTGTCGCCAGGTCGCGGTCTGCCCGTCCATGGCGCCGTAGCTGTCCAGGTAGGACAGGTCGGCCGGGCGCAGCACGTCGAGCACGTCGGCGGGGATCGAGGCCGGGAACAGGATCGCGGTGAAGTGCAGCGCGTAGTACGCGATGGTCTCCGCGCCCAGCTCCTGGACCCGCTTGACGAACTGGGCCCAGTCGTCCGGCCCGCGCCGCGCGGCGACGAGGCTCAGGTCCAGGAACTTGCTCAGCTGCAGGTCCTGGCTGTCCTCGATGAAGTGCAGGCTGGTGGCCTCCTTGTGCAGGTGCGAGCACAGGTCCAGCAGCCGGTCGTCGGGCGCGGGCACGGCGGCCAGGGTGCCGCACAGCACCGCAGGGACGGCCCGGTCCAGCAGATCGGCGGCGGTGGCGGAGATCCCGGAGCGCTGCTGGAAGATGTCGTGACACAGGTCGACGTTGAAGTCGAGCACGTCGGGGCGGCCGGCCGGCTTGCGGTAGGGCAGCTGGTTGCTCAGGTTCACCCGCCAGAAGACCTGCGTCTGGCGGCTGAAGGGCTCGATGCGCTCGCCGTCGTCGGCGACGGTGCCCTGGGCGTACCCGAGCCGCACCAGCACCTCATGGGCGGCGGGGGCGTCGGCACGGTCGATGAGGACGTCGAGGTCGGCGATGCGCCGCAGCGCCGGATCATGGTACTCGGCCTCGCCGAGGGAGAAGCCCTTGCGCACGGCGAAGCGGATGCCCGCGGCGTTGAGCTCGTCGAAGACGCGGCCGAACTCGTCGGCGAGGGCGAGGTTGCGCGTGCGGTTGCCCAGGTACGCGGTGGTGAACACCCACGGGTAGGGGAACGCACCGCCGTCGGGGGTCTTGCGGTCCAGGCGGTGCCGGTCCACGAGCCGCCCGACGAGCGGGAGCATCTTGTGCCGCGCGGACGCCTCGAGGAAGGCGCCCCAGTCGAGGTCTGGGCGGCGGGCCAGGGCGCGCACGGCGGCGACCTCGTCGGTGGACAGCCGCAGCGTGGCGAGGGCGAGCAGGAGCTGCGCGTGGGCCGGCAGACCGGCCACGGTGAGCTCGGCGGTGTCGTCAGCGGTGTGGTCGGGCATGGTCACGGCGCCTCTCGGGTGACGAGCCCGGCCAGGGCCCGGTGGTCGGTCTTGCCGTTGCCGGTGAGCGGCAATGCGTCCAGCACGAGCAGGTGCCGGGGCACCATCGCGTCGGGCAACTCCTCGGCGAGGTACTTGAGTAGGTCGGTGTGGTCGGTGCCCGCGGTGCGCAGCGTGACGAACGCGGCGAGGTCGGGCCGCCCGTCGGTGGTGACGACGGTGACGGCGCACGCGTCGACGGCCGCGTGGCGGCGCAGGACGACCTCGATCTCGTCCAGCTCCATGCGGACGCCGGCGACCTTCACCTGCCGGTCGATGCGCCCGAGGTAGAACACGCGGCCGTCGGCGAGGCGGGCGGCGTCGCCGGTGCGGTACAGCCGGCCGGTCGGCGAGTGCGGGTCGAACGGGTCGGCGAAGAACGCGCCGGCGGTGGTGTCCGGGTCGTTGCGGTAGCCGAGGCCGACGGCGACGCCGCCGACGAACAGCTGCCCGGTCTCGCCGGGTTCGGCGGTGCGCCAGCCGACGCCATCGTCGTCGGTGAGCAGGTACAGCACCGCGTTGGGCACGGCGGCGCCGACCGGCAGACGGGGCAGGTCCAGGTCCGCGGCGCGTACCTCGTGGTGGGTGACGTCGTCGGAGCACTCCGTCGGCCCGTACGCGTTGAGGAGCCGAACGTGCGGTGCGACCGTGAGGACCCGCCGGGCCAGCCCGACGGGCAGCTCCTCGCCGGTGGAGATGAGCCAGCGCAGCCGGGACAGGGAGTCGGCGCCGCGCCGCTCGGCATCGTCGGCGACCCAGCCGACCATCGTCGGCACCAGCTCCACGACGGTCACGGCGGCGCGGTCGAGCAGGCTGGTGAGACGGCGCGGGAACGCCAGGTCGGTATCCCGGGCGACGACGACGGTGGCGCCGGCCGCCAGCGGGGTGAGCATCTGCCAGATCGAAATGTCGAAGACCAGCGGCGCGGTGAACGCGACCCGGTCCGCGGCGGTGAGGCCGAGGTCGTGGACCTTCGCCCACAGATGGTTGGCCATCCCCTGGTGCTCGACGAGGGCGCCCTTCGGCCGTCCGGTGGTGCCGGAGGTGAAGATGCAGTAGCGGGGCTCCCGGCCGTGGTCGCGCTCGGCCGGCCGGTCCGGCTCCTCGCTCGGTGCCCCCTCGCGGTTGAGGTCGCCGAACGCGTGCACGGCCGCGCCGGAGTCGGCGGCGGCGGCCCGGGCCGCGGTGGTGTCGGCGGTGCCGTCGGCGTAGTCGAGCAGGTGCCGGGCGCCGCTGACGGCGAGCACCGTGGCGGTGCGCCGCTGCGGCCACTGCGGGTCCACCGGGAGGTAGACGGCGCCCAGGCGCTCCAGGGCCAGGAACGTCACGACGGTCTCGGCGCTGCGGGGCCCGGCCGCCGCGACGAGGTCACCAGCGCGGACGCCGGCGGCTGCGAGCGCGCCGGCCAGCCCCCGCGCGCGCCCGGCCAGTTCGTCGTAGCCGACCACGCGGTCGCCGTCGGTGACCGCCGGGGCGTCCGGATGGGTCCGGGCGTGGCGGGTGACGTGCTGCAGGACGCCGGTGGCGGTGTCGAAGCGGACCGGGTTGCGCAGTGCCAGCTCGGCGGACCGGGCGGCGGCGCCGGGCCGCAGCGGCAGGACCGCCCACGCGGCGGAGGCGGGCGGCGGCATGGCCGCAGGTGGCGGCAGGCTCATCGGGTCCCTCCGTGCCGGCTCAGCTCGTGGAAGAACCCGTCGACAGTGGTGAGATCGCCGTGCTCGGTGGCGTGGCGGTGCACGGCGGCGCCGACGACCAGGTCGAGCACGCCGAGCCCGAACGGCGAGAAGACCACCGGCCGGTCGACGGGCACCCGGACCGCGCCGGTGAGCACGTCGTACAGGGTGCCGTCGATGAAATCGCGGTGACCGGTGCGCTGCTCGGTGAGGTGCACGGAGGTGCCGGCCTTGAGCACGTGCTCGACGTCGTCGACGATGTTGGCGGCGCCGAGCACGACGTCCTCGCCGAGGTCGCGCAGAGACACGTGCAGCACCAGCGGGTTGTGCGCGAGCAGCGCCGGGTCGTGCAGGTGTGGCGTGGCCGCCGTGGTGGCGAGCACGACGACGTCGCTGTCGCGGATCAGCGCCTCGGCGCTGTCGTGGACGCGCACGTCGGTGCCGTCGGCGCCGAGCACCCGCTCGGCGAACGACGCGGCGTAGCCGGTGTCGAGGTCGTGCACCGCGTACTGCTCGACCTTCCAGTCCAGCTCGGACAGGTAGGCGTGGATGTAGCGGGCGATGAGGCCGGCACCGATGAAGCCGACGCGGCCCGGCGCCTCCCGGCCGGCGACGAGGGCGCGGGCGGCGACCGCGGCGGAGGCGGCGGTACGCACGGCGCTGATGATGGAGCCCTCCAGGCACGCGAACGGCACGCCGGTGCGGGCGTCGTTGAGGATCAGCAGCGCCGAGGCGCGGGGGATGCCCAGCGCCAGGTTCGACGGGAAGCTGGAGATCCACTTGATGCCGTCGACGCCGACGTCACCGCCGACGGACGCGGGCAGCGCGATGATCCGGGCGTCCGGCCGATCCGGGAAGCGCAGAAAGTACGACGGCGGGTTCACCGTGTCGCCCTGCCCGTGCAGCCGGTAGGCGTGCTCGACGAGGTCGATGATCTCGCGGCGGCGACCGTGCAGGGCGCGCTCGACGGCCGCGCCGGACACGACGGAGAAGGCGGGGATGATGTCGTCAGCGGTCACGGTCGTCCTCCAATGCCCCGTACAGTCCGGTGATCCAGGCGTCGTCGTAGATGGTGTCGACGTATCGCTCGCCCATGTCGGCGGAGACGGCGACGGCGGTGAGCCGCTGGGCGGGGTCGTACTCGCGCAGCCACCGCTCGGCGCCGGCGACGACGGTGCCGGTGGAGCCGCCGAAGAGGAACCCACGGCCGGCGAGCCGGCGGCACATGCGCAGCGACGCCGGCTCCTCCACCCGGACCAGGTCGTCGATGAGGTCGGCGGTGACCAGCGGCATCGGCTCGCTGGCGCCGAGGCCAGGGATGTGCCGGGGCGCGGCGGGCCGGCCGAAGTTGATCGACCCGACGCTGTCGACGGCGACGATCCGCACGCCGGAGCGGTTCTCCCGGAAGTAGCGGGAGCAGCCGGCGAGGGTGCCCCCGGTGCCGACGCCGACGAACAGCACGTCGAGGTCGGGGAACTCCTTGGCGATCATCGGGGCGGTGGACTCCTGGTGGGCGATCCAGTTCGCCGGGTTCTCGTACTGGTTGAGCCACGTATACCGGGGGTCGGCGGCGCACAGCTCGCGGATGCGGGCCTTGCGGGCGGTGAGGTAGCTGCCGGTGGCGTCGGGCTCGGCGACCACCTCGACCACGCTGCCGAAGGCTCGCATGAGCTTCAGCGCGGTCGGGTTGCACTTAGGGTCGGTGACGCAGTGGAAGCGCAGCCCGTTGGCCGCCGCGACGAGACCCAGCGCGACGCCGAGGTTGCCCGACGAGGACTCCACGAGCACCGAGTCGCTGGTGATGGCGCCGCTGGCCAGGCCCTGCGCGACCATCGCGACGGCGGGCCGCAGCTTCACCGACCCGGCCAGGTTGAGCCCGTCGCAGCGCAGGCGCAGGTTGAGGCCGAGCTCGGCGCGCAGGTCGACGTACAGGTCGCTGTCATGCAGTTCGTCGGCTCGGGTGATGACCGCCACCGCGTTCAGACCTCGAGCTTCTGCCACTCGGCGAGGCGCTGGAGGTCGAAGATGTCCCGCACCGAGGCGATCGAGCCCTCCACGATCGTCGAGTCGCCGTGGCGCAGGATCGCCGCGTAGGTGTCGCGCAGCGCGGCGACGGTGGCGCGTAGACCCTGGTTGGCGTAAATGACGACGGAGACGCCGGCGGCGCGCATCTCGTCGATCTGCCAGTCGGGGTAGGTGGTCGGCACGACCACGACGGGGACGCGGAAGTCCCAGCCGTCCAGGAACGCCATGATCTGGTCGCGGGTCTTGGCCTTGGAGTGGATGAGGACCGCGTCGGCGCCGCTGTCGGCGTAGGCCCGGCAGCGTTCGAGGGCCTCGGCGACGGGCTGGCCGACGATGAGCGCCTCGGTGCGGGCGATGAAGAACGTCTCCGGTGAGGTCTGCGCCCGCTTGGCGACGCTGATCTTCGTGGTGAACTCGCCGGTGTCCAGCAGGTGCTGGCCGGTACCGACGAAGCTGTTCATCTTCGGGAACCGCTTGTCTTCCAGGCAGACCGCGGTGATACCGGCGGCCTCGTACTCGTGCATCATGTGCGCGACGTTCATCGTGCCGCCGTAGCCGGTGTCGCAGTCGGCGACGACCGGGATCTGCAGCACCTTCTGGATGTTGGCCGCCGCCTCCAGGTACTCCGACATGGTCAGGATGCTGGCGTCGGGCACCCCGCGGCAGGCCGAGACCTCCAGGCTGGAGGACCAGACCGCATCACATCCGGCCTCCTCGGCGAGCAGCCCGCCGAGGGCGTGGTTGACGCCCGCGACGCGAACGAAGGCCCGCTCCTCGAGCACGGTGCGGAAGGACGGGTAGGTCAATCGCTGCATTCGATCCCCCCTGATCGCCGATACGGCTGTGTCGTCGGCCGAAGGTAGTGATATTTGACGATCTCGTCAAGCTTGACAAACCGCTTGTCATCAATTGCCAAGCGCTGTTACGTTCGGCGACGACCACCGGGCAGACCGCAAGCACAGGGGGACGTCACGACCATGACCAGTGCGACCATCGCCAGCCAGCCGCGCACGCTCGCCGCGCCGCCGCAGACCTTCCACACGTTCTCCGCCGCGGCGCAGGACGAGCTGGCGTCCTATGTGGACATCCTCGACCGCGGCCAGCCCGAGGGCCGCGTCGACGACCTGGTGGTCGACCTGGGCGCGGTGCCGGTCTTCACCGCGGAGGTCGAGGCCACCCGCCGGGTGATCGACGCCTCGCCACACTTCGTCGTCTACAACCGGGTGCTGGACGTGGACACCCTGCGCGGCCAGGCGATCTACACCTGGGTGCTCGGCCACGCGCTCGGCACGCCCATGGTCCAGAACACCGACGGCTGGCGGATCATCGAGGTCTACGACCGCGGCACCGGCCGCACGATCGCCGAGGGCGCCCGCTACCACCAGACGCGGCAGGGCTCGTACATGCACAACGACGCCGTCAACGACGTCGACCCGATCGACTATCTGCTGCTGTCCTGCGGCCAGGACGCCCTCGTCGGCGGCGAGAGCATCCTGGTGGACGCCGTGGCCGTGCACGAGGCGCTGCGGGCACACCCCGAGGTGCTGGGCGAGCTGGAGCGGGAGTTCTGGTTCGAGAAGCGCGGCATGGCCCTGGAGCCGGAGTTCTTCCGCTCGCCGATCATCCGGTACTCCCCCGACGGCGCCGCCCTCGTCCGCTACTTCCGCACCTACATCGAGGTGGCCCACGAGAAGCTCGGCGAGCCGCTGAGCGACGACACGACCGCCGCGCTGGACGTCTTCGACGCCGTGATGGACCAGTCCTCGGTGCAGATCCGGGTCCAGCTCGACCGGGGCCAGATCCTCGTCTCCGCCGACGACCGGTTCCTGCACACCCGCACCGCCTTCGCCGACCGCCACCCGCCGCGGCCCATCGACATGCGCACCGACCGGCCACAGGACGTCAACCGCTACATGTTCCGCATGTGGTCGACGAAGCAGCCGGCGAACTAGCCCGATGGAGATCACCTCGGCCGAGGAGCTGCGGGCACTGACGGGCGAGGCGAGCCCCGTCGTGTACCGCAAGGCAACCGCGGTCCTCGGCCCGCTGGAGTGCGAGTGGCTGGCCCACTCCCCGCTGTGCCTGCTGGCCACCTCGGCCGCCGACGGCACCTGCGACGTGTCACCGCGCGGCGACCCGCCCGGCTTCGCCCTCGTGCTGGACGAGCGGACGATCGCCCTGCCCGACCGGCCCGGCAACCGCCGGCTCGACAGCTGGCTCAACGTGCTGAGCAACCCGCACGTCGGGCTGCTGTTCCTGATCCCGGGCCGGGGCGACACGCTGCGCGTCAACGGCCGCGCCGCCCTGGTGCGCGATGAGCCGTGGTTCGAGCGGATGGTCGTGCGGGACCGGCGGCCGCAGCTCGCGCTGCGGGTGCGCGTCGAGGAGGCGTACTTCCACTGCGCGAAGGCGTTCCTGCGCGGCGACGTGTGGCGCCCCGAGACCTGGGCCCCGGATGCGGTCTCCTCGCGGGCCCGCATCGCCAAGGCGACCGAGTGGACGGAGAAGTCAATGGCCGAGCTGGAGGAACGATACGGCCCGCAGTACGAGCAGCGGCTGTACTGACGTGAGCGGTCACGGCCAGTCGATGGATCGCATGCCGGCTCCCTTGCCTGACACCGGACTACCGGTCGGCGGGCAGCAGTGGGTGGACGACGGCCCAAAGCCGGCCGGGCGTCGCGAAGCTCTCCCGGGTCAGCGACTCATCGGGCAGGAACACTCCGTAGGCGTCCTCCAGGTCGGTGGCGAGCTGCACCACGGCGAGGGAGTCGAGGCCGAGCTCGAACAGCCTGTCGTCGGGGCTCAGCGGCGCCGCGCCGGGCGCGAGGTGCACCCGCAACACCCGCTCGAACCGCTCATCCCAGGCATTGCCGGTCGTGCTGTCCAACGGCGTCGTCATCCCGCTGCTCCCAGTCCGTCACGGGGTCCGTCGCGCGCCGATCCCGGCTGTGGCGCACACACGAACCAGATCTCGCCAGGTGACGCCGACGCAGCGTTGAGCCCGGGCCCCGTGGCAGGCGGCCGGCGAACACATCGATGAACTGCGTTGCGGCCTCACGGTGACTGTATGACGACGCGATGTTTACCTGCAAGCATCCGAAATGAGAACGCAAAAAAGCCGACAATGATCATCATCTTCTTGATCAGCATTTCCATCATCTGACACCGTCTCGTGCGAGGTTTCGAGGAGCATTGCCATATGCGGACATTCTCCCCAACCAAGCCACGTCAAGTAACCGTTAGGTGTCAAACCGTTAACGCAAAGGATTGCAAGCCGGTGCCCACAGACATAGCATCTGCCGGTGCCTGATCGGATGCCCGTCCGCTTCGCCGGCAACCACGGCAGCGGACCACTCATGTGGGGACAGATCGCGATCTGGGACGTCTTCGCCTGGCTACCGCCGGACGAGTGGCACACGCTCAACCTGATCCGCCGGATCGAGGTCCCCCCGGGCGTCGGCCTCGACACCGTCCAGGGCGCCCTGCGAACGCTGCTGGAGCGCCACGACGCGCTGCACAGCCGCTGGCACCCGGGCGAGCCGGAGCCGACGCAGACCGTCGAAGCCGAAGGTGAGGTCCTCGTCGAGCTCATCGAGACGACCGACCTCGACCGCGCTGCCGGCCAGACCGCCGGCCGGCTGCTGGCGCCGCCCTTCGATCACGCCGCCGACCAGCCCATCCGCCTCGCCGTGCTCACCAGCGACGGGCAGCCGCGGCTGATCGTCATGGTCGTGTCGCACATGGCTGTGGACGGCTGGAGCATCCAGATCGTCGCCGACGACCTGCGCGAGCTGCTGCGCGACCCGACCGGCAGGACCCTCGAGCCGCCCGCCCAGCAGCCCCTCGCCCGGGCCGCCCACGAACGCGGCGACGTCGCCCAGCAGCGGCAGGAGCGGGCCCTCGCCTTCTGGGCCAGGCACATGACGACGATGCCGGCCGCGCTGCTCACCCCGCCACCGTCCACACCGGACACCCGGCCGGACTGGGCCGAGATCCGGTCCACCGCCCTGGCCCTCGCCGCCCGGGTGCTCGCCCGGCGCAACGGCCTCAGCGACTCACAGGTCGTGCTCGCCGGCGCCGGGCTGCTGCTCGCCCTGCACACCGGCAGCAACGGCGCAGGGCTGCGGGTGCTCGTCGCGACCCGCTTTCAGCCGAACAGCCGCCGCCTCGTCGGCGCCTTCAACCAGAACGCCCTCTTCCGCGTCGACGTACCGGAGGCCGGCACTGCCGACGACTATTTCCGTCACGCCGGCGCGGCCGCCCTGGCGGCCAGCCGTAACAGCGAGTACCACCCGCGGCGCCTGGAGGAGCTCGTCGCCCGGATCGCCGCGCAGCGCGGCATCGAGGTCGGCGGCTACTGCTTCTTCAACGACGTGCGCTACGACGCGGCCCCGGCCCGCGACGACCTGCCCGACGGCGACGAGCTCACCGACCGGCTCGCCAAGGCGCGGACCGCGACCGAGCTCATCGCGCTCGACGACACCCGTACGCAGATGACCAGCAAGTTCTTCCTGTTCCTCAAGGAGCTCGGCGACCAGGCCGTGCTCCAGCTCAGCGCCCACCCGGCGTTCCTCGCCCCTCGCGCGGCCACCGACGCCCTCGGCGACCTCGAACGCATCCTCATCCTGGCCGCCGCGGACACCACTCTCACCATCGCCGCCCTGCGCCGCGAGTTCGGAGCACAGCCATGACAACCGACGAGATCCTGGTCGATGCCCGCGACCTGGTGAAGACGTACGCCAGCGGGCTGCGCGCCGTGGACGGCATCACGTTCCAGGTCCGCCGCGGCGAGGCCTTCGGCGTGCTCGGCGCCAACGGCGCGGGCAAGTCCTCCACCATGCGCATGGTCGCCTGCACCTCCCCCGTGTCCGGCGGCACGCTGCGGGTCCTCGGCGGCGATCCCGACCGCGACGGCGCCGCGGTCCGCGCCCGCCTCGGCGTCGTGCCTCAGGAGGACAGCGTCGACACCGACCTCACCGTCCGGGAGAACCTGCTGGTCTACGGCCGGTACTTCGGCATGCGCTGGGCCGACATCAAGCGGCGCACCACCGAGCTGCTGGAGTTCGCCCGCCTCACCGAACGCGCCGACGAACAGGTCGGCAACCTCTCCGGCGGGATGCGCCGCCGGCTCACCATCGCCCGGGCCCTCATCAACGACCCCGCGATCGTGCTGCTCGACGAGCCCACCACCGGCCTGGACCCGCAGGCCCGGCACCTGCTGTGGGAGCGGCTCTTCCAGCTCAAGCAGGACGGCGTGACGCTGCTGCTCACCACGCACTACATGGACGAGGCCGAGCAGCTGTGCGACCGGCTCATCATCATGGACGGGGGGAAGATCCTCGTCGAGGGCACCCCGGCCGACCTCATCGCCCGGCACAGCACCCGCGAGGTCCTCGAACTGCGCTTCCCCGCCGCCGAGCGCGAGGTCGCCGCAGAGAAGCTCCAGGGGCTGACCGACCGCGTCGACGTGTTCGCCGACCGGGTACTGCTGTACACGGAGAACGGCGAGGAGACGCTCGCCGCCGTCCACACGCGCAAGGTGACGCCGCTGACCGCGCTCGTGCGCCGCTCCACCCTCGAGGACGTCTTCCTCACCCTGACCGGCCGGACCTTGGTGGACTGATGAGCACCGTCGCCCTCACCAGCCAGACGTTGCGGGAGACCCGGTACTGGTTGCTGCGCTACCGCCGCACCTGGCGCGGCAGCATCGTCATCAGCGTCGTCAACCCGCTGCTGTTCCTGATCGCCATCGGCGTCGGCCTCGGCCAGCTCGTCGCCGACCCGCAGGCCCTGCCCGGCGGCACCTACCTGCGCTTCGTCGTGCCCGGGCTGCTCATCGCGGCCGCCATGCAGACCACCTATGTCGAGTCCGCCGGGCCGGTCTTCCAGTCCATCCGAGGGCGGCACAACTACCAGGCCGCCGCCGCCACCCCGATGTGGCCGGAGACCATCTTCTACGGCCACCTGGTGTTCATCATCCTGCGGGTGACGGTGACCTCGCTGCTGTTCGCCGCCGTCGCGGCCGCGATGGGCGCGCTGGATCCGCTGCGCGGGCTGCTGGTCGTCGGCTGCGCGGTGCTCGTCGGCTGTGCGTTCGCCCCGTGCGTGGCCGCGATGGCGGTCCGGGTGCACCGGCTGTCCACGATGGTGGCGATCCTGCGGTTCATCGTCATGCCCATGTACATGCTGTCGGGCACGTTCTTCCCCCTCGACACGGTGACCCCGGCGCTGCGGTGGGTAGCGCAGGCCACCCCGTTGTGGCACGGCGTCGAACTGGCCCGCGACACCGCCGTCGGCACCGCCACCCCGGCCGGCGTCGCCGTCCATGCCGGCTACCTGGGCGCCATGACCGTCGTCGGGCTGTACTTCGCCCGCCGCAACTTCCGCCGAAACCTCTACATCTGACGGGGCCCGCATGCCGACGACTGCCAGCACCCTGCTCAACCCGCTCAGCGGGCCGCTGCGCCGTGGACGCGCCGCGGCCATGGTCGAACGCAACCTGTTCATCTATCGGCACACCTGGTTCGTCCTGGCCGCCGAGGTCTTCGAGCCGCTGCTGTACCTGCTCGCCTTCGGCGTCGGCATGGGGCTGCTCATCAACGGCGTCCCCGGCCTGCACGACACCGCGGTCACCTACCCGCAGTTCGTCGCGCCCGCGCTGCTGGCCACCGCCGCCATGAATGGGGCGATGAACGAGACCACCTTCAACATGTTCGGCAAGCTCAAGACCGACCACACCTACGAGTCGATCCTCACCACCCCGATGACCGTGCGACTCGTCGCGTTCGGCGAGGTGTGGTGGGCGCTGCTGCGCGGGTTCATCGTCGCCACCGGCTTCCTCGCCGTCGTGTCCGCGTTCGGCCTCGCCCACTCCGCATGGATCCTGCTCGCCCTGCCCGGCGCCCTGCTCACGGGCTACGCCTTCGCGTCGATCGGCCTGCTCGTCGTCACCTACCTGCGCACGTTCCAGGACTTCCAGCTCATCCAGCTCGTCATGCTGCCAATGTTTCTGTTCGCCACCACCTTCTACCCGCTGACGGTGTATCCGCGCCCGATCCAGCTGCTGGTGCAGGTGCTGCCGCTGTACCACAGCATCGAACTGATCCGGCAACCGTTCCTCGGCACGCCCGGCCCGCAGCTGCTGATCTCCGCCGTCTACCTCGCCGCGCTGGGCACCGCGGCCCTCGCCCTCGCCGTGCGCCGCCTCGGGGCCACCCTGCGCCGGTGATCCGCCAGGCCGCGCACGACCCGGCAAGTTGTCGGCCCTCGCAGCGAACGACATCATCTGGCAGGACCAGCGACAGGACCGAGACGAACTCCTACACCGACTCGGCCTGCCACTCGACCGGGACGGAGTCCGATCACTCGCAGCGGCCCACTGAAGTATGTGCATCTGCCGCCGTCCGGACGCGGGTGGCTAGCATCTTTGATCGTGGCGGCGAACGTCCTCCCGAGCGCTCCTGATTTGCGTCGTTGTCGGCGTGGGCTGGAGCTGAACGAGTGATCCGGACCGAGGCGTCGCAGGTGGCGGCCTGGCGCCTCCCAGGAGCGCAGAAGACGGCGTTGACATCGTGCGGCGTGCCGCTGCTGGACGAAATCGTCGACATGACCCTGTTCGCGGCGCAGCCGCAACGGCACGGCCGCCCAGCAGTGGACGTTCGCCTCGGACGGCACCGTCCGCTCCCTCGGCAAGTGCATGGACGCCGCCGCGGCGGGCACCGCGAACGGCACCGCGGTACAGCTCTACACCTGCAACGGCACCAACGCCCAGAAGTTCACCCTGTCCCCCACCGGCGACCTCGTGAACGCCGGCGCCAACAAGTGCGTCGACGTGGCCGGCCACGGCACCGCCAACGGGTCACAGTTGCAGCTGTGGACCTGCGGCGGTGGCAGCAACCAGAAATGGACCAAAGCCTGACGTAGGACTGGCCGGCCCCCGTCGACGGGGGCCGGCCAGTGTGCGGGTTACCTCGGTGGGGCGAACGCCGAGATGCCGTTGGGCGTGCCCAGGCCGGTCGGCGCGTCCCAGCCCGGCGAACCGGTGCACAGCACGCTCGGCGTGCAGGTACCGGTCGAGCCGCTGGTGATGTCGAACAGGCCGTGACGAGCCGCGTAGGGGTACCCCGCCGGGGCACCCGGTCCACCGGCCGCGCCGGCCAGCGCGTACACCGCCGCGATGATCGGGGCCGAGGCGCTCGTGCCGCCGTCGATCCCCCAGCCCGAGTCGCCGTACGTCTGGTACACCGCGACGCCCGTGCTGGGGTCGCCGACCGCGGCGACGTCGGCCGTGGCCCGCGTCGTGCAGGCGGTCACCCGCCGCTGGAACGCCGGCTTCGCGATGTAGGCCGAGCAGCCGCCGCCCGAGCCGGACCACGCCGACTCGCTCCAGCCCCGCCAGTTCCACGCGCGGCGCAGTGAGGTGCCGCCCACCGCGACGACGTTGGCCGAGGACGCCGGGTACACCGGGCCGCCGGCCGCACCGCTGTCGCCGCTGGCCGCCGTGAAGACCACGTTCGACTCCTGGAAGAACAGCGGGTCGAGCGCGAGCTCCAGCTCCTGCTCCGGCAGGCCCCAGCTCATCGACACGTACCGCGCGCCGAGTGCGACGGCCGTGGCCACCCCGGCGAGGAGGTTCGGCGAGGCGTCATCGGCCTCGACCAGCAGGATGCGGCACGACGGGCACACCGCCGACACCATGTCCAGGTCGAGGCTGCTCTCCCCCGCCCAGGCCGGGTCCGGCGGCGGCAACGGCGCGGCCTCGCCCCGCTGGTTCACCTTCCGGAAGCAGCCGTTCGCGGTGGTGCACGGCGGCAGGCCGTACGTCGAGCGGTACACCTGCAGGTCGGCCTCCGCGGCCGGGTTGTCATACGCGACCACGACCGCGACCGTGGCGTTGGTCCGGCTGAACGGCAGGCGGTAGGCGGAGCGAAGGTCGGCCGGGCCGAGCCCGTCGGGCCGCGCCGGCCTGCCGGACGGCTTCCAGTGTCGCACCCCGGTGCGCTTGAGCGCGAAGCACCGGAACTGCCCGGGCGCGGCCGGTTCGGCGCAGCTCGGCACCGCGTCCGCGCCGGACGGCGACGCCGGTCCGGCCCACGACGGGACCGCGACCGCCGCCGCGGCGACCACTGTGGACAGTACGACACCGGTCCACGTCAAGGTTCGCACGATGTTGACCACACTGCTGCTCCTTCTGTCGGTCGAGCGGTTCGGCGGACGTACGCCCGCCGAGTCTGGCGGCCCCGGGATCGGGCGGGCAAGACGGGACCGGGGCACGCAAACGGTTGTCCCGCCGGCGGGACAGCCCGGCCGGCGGGTGCTTGTCCGCGCCGAAACGGCCACGGTAGACAGAAGGGCAGATCCCGTCCGGCGCGTGCGAGGAGATTCGAGTGTCCACTGTGGCCTGTCCCGAGTGCGAATCCGGCGTGTCGCTCGACACGCCCGTGCTCAACGAGATCGTCGAGTGCGTCGACTGCCGCAGCGAGCTCGAGGTGCTGTCCACCGACCCGGTGCTGCTCGGCAGAGCACCGGAGGTCGAGGAGGACTGGGGCGAGTAGGCGTACGGGAAGCGGGGAGCACGCCATGTCCAGGCTTGCGGTGCTGGGCGGGGCACGGGCCGTGCCCGCGGGCGCGGTCGCGCCGCGGTGGCCGGTCGTCACCGACGCGGAGCGCGCGGCCGTACTCGGCGTCGTCGACTCGGGGCGGTTCACCGTCGCCGCGGCCGGCGAGCAGGAGATCCCGGCACTGGAACGGGAGTGGGCGGACCGGGTCGGCGTCGGGCACTGCGTGGCCGTGTCCAACGGCACGGTGGGGCTGTCGATCGCCCTCGCCGCGGCCGGCGTCGGACCGGGCGACGAGGTCGTGGTGCCGGCGCTGAGCTTCGTCGGCACCGCCCTCGCCGTGGTGCATCTGGGCGCCTTGCCGGTCTTCGCCGACGTCGACCCGGTCTCGTTCAACCTCGACCCGGCCGCCCTGCGGGCCGCGCTGTCGGACCGCACGGCCGCCGTGGTGCCGGTACACCTGCACGGCCTGCCCGCCGACATGGACGAGTTGGGCGCCGTCGCCGCGCAGCGCCGCATCGCCGTCGTGGAGGACGCGGCGCAGGCGCACGGCGTGGCGTACCGCGGCCGCTGCACCGGCTCGCTCGGCGACCTGGCCGCGTTCAGCCTCAACGCCTCGAAGAACCTGCCCACGTGCGGCGAGGGCGGCCTGGTCACGACCGACGACGACCGGCTCGCCGAGCGCGCCGTGCTGCTGCGGCAGTTCGGTGAGCGGCTGCCGGCCCGGGGCGAGCGGCCCTACCGTTCGGAGGTCGCCGGCTGGAACGGCAAGATCAACGCGGTACAGGCGGCGTTCACCCGGGCCCAGCTGGCCCACCTCGACGGGTGGGCTCGGGCGCGTGAGCGCAACGTCCGGGCGTTCCTCGACCGGGTGGCGGCCATCCCCGGGCTCGTCGCACCGGCGGTGCCCGGCGACCGCGAGCACGGCTGGCACATCCTGCGCTTCCGGCTGCGCCCGGAGGCGTTCGACCTGCCGGAGACCGCCGCCGGTGCGCTGCGGGCGGCGTTCTGCCGGGTGCTGCAGAGCGAGGGGGTGCCGGTCTCGCGATACCAGAGCATGCCCCTGTCGCGTCAGCCGCTCTTCGCCGATGGCGGGCCGGCCTGCCGCCGCACCGACGTCCCGGTGACCGAGGCGGTCGTCGCCGACTCCTTCGTGCTGCAGCGGGCCCACCTCCACCCCGACGCGGGCCCCCTGCTGGACCGCTTCGCCGACGCGCTGGAGAAGGTCTGGGAGCACCGCGAGACGTTGACGGTGCTGGCCCGCGCCCAGCATCGCGAGGAACGGCGCCGGGTGGCGGCGTGACCGGGTCCGTCATCATGCTGTGGAGCGTCCCGCGCTCGCGCTCGACCGCGTTCTTCCGGATGATGCTGCAGCGCGGCGACCACGTCTGCGTCCATGAGCCGTTCTCGACCCTGGCCGAGCACGGCGCGGTCGACGTCGCGGGCCGAATCGCGCACGACGAGGCCGGGGTCATCGCGGCGCTGCGCGAGCTGGCCGAGCGGGCGCCGGTGTTCGTCAAGGACACCACCGACGCCCGCTACCCGATGGTCCTCGCCGACGACGCGTTCCTGGGCGGCCTGGCCCGTAACGCGTTTCTGATCCGCCGCCCGGCCGAGACCATCCCGTCGTACTTCGCCGTGAACCCCGAGGTGCGGCAGGAGCAGATCGGCTTCACCCACCTGTGGGAGCTGTTCGACCGTGTCCGCGAGCTGACCGGCGCGACACCGCCGGTCTTCGACTCCGAGGACCTCGTCGCCGCGCCGCGGGCCACCGTCGAACGGTTCTGCGCACTGTTCGGGCTGCCGTTTCTGCCGGAGGCGATGACGTGGCCGGCGGGCGACCGGCCGGAGTGGCAGGCGACCCGCCGCTGGCACGCCGACGTCGCGCGGAGCACCACGCTCGCGCGCCGGCCGGCCGGCCACGACGTCGGCCTCGACGCCGCGCCGCAGCTGGCCGCCTACCTGGCGCACCACGAGCCGGTGTACCGCCACCTGCACCGGCACCGGATCCAGCCGACGGGCGCGCGGACGTGAGCGGGCCGGCGGTGGCGCTGCTGGCCTCCACCATCCGCGTCGAGGAGAAGCTGATCATGGCGGCACTGTCGCGCCGGGACCTCGCCTGCACCCGGGTGGACCCGCGCCGGTTGCGGTTCACCGCCGACGGACCCGGGCCGCCGTGGTCGCTCGCGCTCAACCGGGAGATCAGCCAGAGCCGGGCCGAGTACGCCGCCGAGGCGCTGGAGGCGTGCGGTGTCGTCAGCGTCAACAGCGCCGCCGCCATCGGTACCTGCGGCGACAAGTGGCGCACGTCGCTGGCGCTGAGCGAGCGGGGCCTGCCCACGCCGCGCACGGTGCTGGCGCTGACCCCGCAGGCGGCGCTCGACGCCCTCGACGAGCTGGGCTATCCGGCCGTCATCAAGCCGCTCGTCGGGTCGTGGGGCCGCCTCGTCGGCCGGCTGACCGGGCGCGACACGGCGGCGACCGTCCTGGAGCATGTCGCCGCGCTGCCCTCGCCGCGCTCACACGTCGTGTACCTGCAGGAGCAGATCACGCAGGTGCGCCGCGACCTGCGGGTGATCGTCGTCGGCGACGAGGCCGTCGGTGTCACCTGGCGCCGCGCCGAGGGCTGGCGGGCCAACGTCGCGACCGGCGCGCACAGCGTCCGCTGCCTGCTCACCGCGCCGATCAGCGAGCTGGCCGTCGCCGCCGCCGAGGCGGTCGGGGCCGAGGTGGCCGGCGTGGACCTCCTGGAGGACCGCGCCGGCGGCCTGTACGTGCTCGAGGTCAACCACCGCGTCGAGTTCGCCGGCTTCCAGGCCGCCCACGGCGACCGCGTCGACGTCGCCGAGCGGATCGTCGACCATCTCGTGCGGCGGGCCGGCGAATGATCCGCGCCGCGATCATCGGCGCCGCCGGCTACGTCGGCGGTGAGCTGCTGCGCCTGCTCCTCGGGCACCCCGACGTGACCGTGACGGCCGCCGTCTCGGCGAGCTCGGCCGGGCGGCGCGTCGACGGCGTGCACCCCAACCTGCGCTCGCTCACCGACCTGACGTTCTGCGACTTCGACCGGCTCGGCCCGTGCGACGTGCTGTTCCACGCCGGCGGGCACCGGGCCGGCATGGCGGTGCTGCCCGGGCTGCTCGGCCACGGCGCCGTGCTCGTCGACCTCTCCGGCGACTTCCGCCTCGCCGACCCCGCGCTCTACGAGCGGTGGTACGGCGTCGCGCACGGGGCACCGCAGCTGCTGCCCACGTTCGTGCGCGGCCTGCCCGAGACGCACCGCAAAGGGCTGGCGCAGGCCGACCGGATCAGCGTGCCCGGCTGCATGGCGACCGCGGCGATCCTCGCGCTGCACCCGCTCACCGCGGCAGGGCTCGTCGCCGGCCCGGTCTGGGTCGACGCCCGCACCGGCTCCAGCGGCTCCGGCGGGCGGCCCGGTGAGGGCAACGTGCACGCCGAGCGGGCCGGCGCGATGCGGGTCTTCGCCCCGTCCGGGCACCGGCACGAGGCGGAGGTCGCCGAGGCGACCGGCGCCGAGGTGCGCATGTCGGTGACCGGGGTCGAGGCGGTCCGCGGCGTGCAGGTGCTGTGCCGGGTACGGCTGGTCGAGGGCGCCGACGAGCGGCTCGTGCGGGACACGTACCGGCTGCGCTACGCCGACGAGCCGTTCGTGCGGGTCGTCGCCCACCGGCGCGGCCTGTACCGGCTGCCGGAGCCGAAGATCCTCGCCGGGTCGAACTTCTGCGACGTCGGCTTCGCCCTCGGCGCGGACGGCCGGGAGGCGCTGCTCGTCGCGGCGCTCGACAACCTCGTCAAGGGCGGGGCCGGCAACGCCGTGCAGTGCATGAACATCCGGTTCGGGCGGCCCGAGCGGCGTGGCCTGGACTTCCCCGGCCTCCACCCGAACTGATCCCACCCGTCCAGCCCGTGCCCGGGAGGAGGCCGATGTCGGACATCATCGTGGTGAAGTGCGGCGGCACGGCCGCTGTCGACCCCGCCGCCGTCTGCGCCGACGTCGCGGCGGTCGCCGCCGCCGGCCGGCGGCTCGTGCTGGTCCACGGCGGCTCCGCGCAGATCGACGCGCTCGCCGCGCGGCTGGGCGTCGTGCAGCGGCGCATCACCGCGCCGGACGGCTCGTCGGCCCGCTACACCGACCCGGCGACGATCGAGGTGGTCCTGCTGGCCCTCGCGGGCTCGGTCAAGCCGCGTCTCGTCGCCGCGCTGGCCGGCGCCGGGGTACCGGCGGTCGGGCTCACCGGCCTGGACGCCGGGCTCCTCGTAGCCCGCCGCAACGGGCCGCACCGCGCCGTGGTCGACGGGCGGACCCGGCTGGTGCGCGACAACCACACCGGCCGGATCGTCGAGGTCCGCGCCGGGCTGCTGCGGACGCTGCTGGACGCCGGCGCCGTGCCGGTGGTGTCGCCGCCCGCCCGCGGCCTGGACGGCGCGCCGGTCAACGTCGACGCCGACCGGGCCGCGGCCGCCATCGCCGGCGCGCTCGGTGCGCGCAGCCTGCTGCTGCTCACCGGCGCGCCGGGAGTGCTGGCCGACCCGGCCGACGAGCGGACGGTCCGCGGCGTCGTGGCGCTGACGCCGGACGGTGCCCCGCCGGCGGGCGTGGGCGGCGGCGCGACCGTAAAGCTGCTCGCCGCGCGGGACGCGCTGCGCGCCGGCGTGCCACACGTGATGGTTGCGGACGGGCGCCGCCCCCGCGCGGTGCGGGCCGCCCTCGACGGCGTCGGCACGCGGGTGTGCCTGGCCGGCGCGGCGGTGCCGGAGTGACCCCGCACGCGGCCGAGCGGCTGCTGCACGAGATGGTGCGGATCCCGTCGCCGTCCGGCGACGAGGAGCGGCTGGCCCGCTTCGTGGTCACGCGGATGCGCACGCTCGGCTTCACCGCACGCGTCGACGCGGCCGGCAACGCGGTCGGCGAGCTCGACCGCGGCGACGGGCCCACCGTCATGCTCCTCGGCCACCTCGACACGGCCGGCGATCCGGTCCCCGTGCGCCTCGAGGACGGCCGCCTGTACGGCCGGGGCACCGTCGACGCCAAGGGCCCCCTCGCCGCGATGATCAGCGCCGCCGCCCAGGCAGGCGGGGCGCGCGGGCGGATCGTCGTCGTCGGCGCCGTTGAGGAGGAGCTGCCCAGCTCCCGCGGCGCCCGGCTGGTCGGCAGCAGCCACCCGCCGCCGTCGGCGCTCGTCGTCGGCGAGCCGAGCGGCTGGTCGACGGTCGTGCTGGGGTACAAGGGCAAGCTCGACCTGCGGTACCGCGTGACGTGCCCGGCGGGCCACCCGACGCGCCCCGGGATGAAGGCGGTGGAGCTCGCCGCCGCCGCGTGGGAGACGCTCAACGCGCTCGCCGGCACGCCCGACGGGCACACCGCGTTCGACCGGCCCGCGACGACGCTGTGCTCGCTGCGCGGCGACCTGACCGAGGCCGTGGCCGAGTTCACGGTACGCAGCCCGCTCGGCTTCGACGCCGACGCGCTCGTCGCCGAGCTGCGCCGCCGCCTGCCGGCCGGGCGGCTGGAGATCCGCGGCAGCGTGGCGGCGTGCCGCGTCGAGCGGCGCGACCCGGCGGTGCGGGCCCTGGTGGGCGGGGTACGCGCGCAGGGCGGCACGGCCGGGTACAAGGTGAAGACCGCGACCTCCGACATGAACACGCTGGCGGAGTACTGGAACGTGCCGATGGCGTGCTACGGGCCGGGCGACAGCCGGCTCGACCACAGCGCCGACGAGCACCTCGAGCTGGCCGAGTACCACCGGGCGATCGCGACCCTGCGCTGGGCCGTCGAGCGCCTCACCACCGCACCGGCGACCGGGAGCAGATGATGAGCGTTGTTCCGCCACCACGAGCCGACACCGCCGCGGTGCGGGTGCGCCGGCGCATCGTGCAGATGTGCGGGCACGGCCGCGGCGGCCATCTCGGCGGCTCGATGTCGCTGGTGGAGATCCTGCTGACGCTGTACCAGGACGTCATGCGGGTCGATCCGACGCGCCCCGACGACCCGGACCGGGACATCCTGCTGCTGAGCAAGGGCCACGGTGCGATCGGGCTGTACGCGGTGCTCGCCGAGTGCGGCTTCCTGCCCGAGTCGGCGATCGCCGCGTACGGCCGGCCCGGCGGCACGCTGCTCGCGCACCCGGTCCCCGGCACGGCGGGGGTCGAGGCCCCGACCGGCGCGCTGGGCCACGGGCTGCCGCTCGGGGTCGGGTACGCGCTGGCGATGCGGCTCGACGGGGCCGAGCGCCGCTGCTTCGTCGTGCTCGGCGACGGCGAGCTGCAGGAGGGCTCGGTGTGGGAGGCGGCGATGGCGGCGGCCGCGCACCGGCTCGACCGGATCGTCGCCGTCGTCGACCGCAACGGCCTGCAGATCACCGGCCCGACCGAGGAGGTGCTGGCGCTGGAGCCGCTCGCGGCGAAGTGGGCGAGCTTCGGCTGGACGGTGCGCACCGTCGACGGCCACGACCGCAACCAGCTGCGGGCCGCGCTGTCGGAGCCGCCGGAGCCCGGACGGCCGACCGTCGTGATCGCCGTCACGGTCAAGGGCAAGGGCCTGCCGTACGTCGAGAACCAGGTCCACAGCCACTACGCTCGGCTCGGGGAGCGTCAGCTGGCCCGGGCGATGGCGGCCCTGGAGCGGGGCGACCAGGCGGTGCGGCCGTGAGCGGCACGGGCCCGCCGGACCGCCCGGCCCGCGAGGTGTGCGCGGAGCTGGTGGCCGAGTTGATGCTCGCCGACGAGCGCCTGGTGTGCCTGGACAGCGACACCGGGCAGTTCGCGCGGGTCGACTTCGGCGCCGCCGCCGACCGGTACGTCAACCTGGGCATCGCCGAGCAGAACCTGCTGGGGGCCGCGGCGGGCCTGGCGCGGGCGGGCCGGATCCCGATCGTGCACACGATGGCGACGTTCGCCGCCACCCGCGCGCTGGAGGCGGTGAAGATCGACGTCGCCTTCGGTGGGCTGCCGGTGCACATCGTCGCGACCCACGGCGGGCTCTCCGCCGGCAGCCTCGGCCCGAGCCACCACGCGCTGGAGGACGTCGCGGTCCTGCGGACCCTGCCGAACCTGCGCGTCGTCGTGCCGGCCGACGCGGCCGACGCCGCCTGCCTGCTGCGCCAGTGCCTCGCCGGCCCGGGCCCGAGCTACCTGCGGCTCGGGCGGGAGGCCACCCCGCGGCTGCCGCCGCGTTTGCCGCCGGTGCGGCTCGGCCGGGCCCAGGTGCTGCGGCCGGTCGGCGGGGACGTCACCATCGTGGGCTGCGGGCCGCACCCGGTCCGGCTGGCGATGGAGGCGGCCGACGCGCTCGCCGCCTGCGGCATCGCCGCGACGGTGCTCGACATGCACACGGTCAAGCCCCTCGACGTGGCGGCGCTGACCGCCGCGGCCGGCAACGGCACCGTGCTCACCGTCGAGGACCACTGGGCGGCCGGCGGCCTCGGCTCCGCCGTCGCCGAGTGCCTCGCCGAGCGGGGCATCGCCCGGGTCCGGCGGATCGGCGCGCCGGACCGGTTCTTCCCGTTCGCCGGCGAGCACGGGGACCTGCTCGAGCGGGCCGGTGTGACGGTGGACCGGGTGGTGGCGACGGCGCGCGCGATGCTCGCCGAGGCGCCGCGCCGGCCGTAGCGGGCCGACGCGGCCCCGCTCAGCTCCGCGCGGCCGACCGGAGCACGCCCGGCCCGCCGAGCACGACGGTCTCGGCGGCGGCGCGGTGGTAGCACCGGCTGATCGCCGCGGCCCGGGTGACGCCGTAGGCGCCGTGGAGCTGGACCCCTTCCGCCGTCACGTCCCGGGCCAGCTCCGCGACGAGCGCGAGTACCGCCGCGGACCGCCGGGGCTCGGGCACCCGTCCGGCGTCGTGCTCGGCGGCGCGGGCCCGCACCAGGACCCGCGCGGCGTGCAGCCGGGCGGCCAGCGCCGCCAGACGGAACGACACGTGCTGGAAGGTGGCGATCGGCTGCCCGAACTGCCGCCGGGTCTTGGCGTGGGCGAGGGTCAGGTCGAACGCATGCGTGGACAGGCCGAGCAGGTACCCGCACTGCCGCAGCCGCAGCCGCTCGACCAGCGCCGCGTGGGCCGGCGACCCGACCTCGCACAGGACACCGCCCGGCTCCACGGCCGCCCGCTCGAACGCCACGGCGAACAGCTCCTCGTGCCCGAGCGCGCCGCGGTGGCGCGGCCGCACGCCCGGCTGGTCGCGCCGCACGGCGACGAGCACCGGCCCGGCCGGCGTGCGCGCCGGCACGACGAGCACGTCGGCGACGTCGGCGTGCGCCACGAGCGCCACGGCACCGCTGAGCGCGCCGCCGTCGAGCGCCGGGACGCCGGCCGGGTCGTCCGCGGTGAGGTCGCTCGCCACGGCCGCCGTGACGGTGCCGCCGGCCACCGCGAGGGCGAGCGGCCAGCCGCTGCCGGCGGGGCCGTCCGCCGCCGCGGCCTCCGCGACCGCGACGGTCGCCAGGTACGGCCCGCGCACCAGGACCCGGCCGAGCTCCTCCGCCACGACGAGCGACTCGACGACGCCGTGGCCTGTGCCGCCCGCCGCCGCCGGCAGCGTCAGCCCGACCGTGCCGCTGCGCACCAGCGCCTGCCACGCCGCGACCGGGTCGGTGCGCATAGCGCCGTCCGGCGCGCCGGGCCCGGCCGCGCGGGTCTCGGCGGCGAAGGCGGTCTCGACGAACCGCCGCAGCCGCCGGCGGAAGGCGGCGTCGGGGTCGTCGAGCGGTACGGGCGACGCGTCCCCGATCTGCACGCGCAGGTGCCCGGTCGCCACGGCGTACAGCATGATCTCCGACGTGCCGGCGGAGAGGGTGAGGCCCGGGCACTCCCGGTACTGCTCGTCGGCGCCGGGCCCGGCGTGCGTCTCGGCGGACGGGGAGGCGGCGGCGCCGGAGGCGGCCTCCACGTCCAGCGCGAGGCGGGCGATCGGCCGGCCCAGCTCGGTGTTGTACCACTTGGCGATGGCCGCGCTGGCGCCGTCGAGCTCCTGGCGCTCCTGCTTGCCGATCATCTGCCAGGCGAGGTGGCCGCCCGCCTCGACCTGCGCGTCGAGGACCGCGGCGACCCCGGCGAACCAGGGCTCACGGTCGACGCCGAGCGCCGCCGCGCGGGCGCCGACCGCATCGAGCCAATGGCGCATCTTCAGGTGCGCCTCGAAGCCGGTGCGCTCGATGGACAGCGCGGTGTTCAGCAGCGACCACGCCTCGCCGGGCGGGCCGATCACATGGTCGTCGGGCACGAACACCCCGTCGAGCACCACCGTGCTGAACGGCGCCTCGCCGAGGTTGGGCTCCGGCCGCACGGTGACGCCGCCGGCCCGCAGCGGTACCCAGAACAGGGTGATCCCGGCGTGCGCCGGCCGCGGGCCGCCGGCCTCGTCATCGGTCCGGTCATAGGTCTTGTCGCCGGTCTCGGCCAGCCGCGCGGCGACGAGGGCGTAACCGGCGTGCTCGGTGGCCTGACTGTAGGTCTTGCGGCCGTGGAGGCGGTAGCCGCCCTCGACACGCTCGGCCCGGCTGGACAGGGAGGCGAGGTCCGACCCGGTGTCCGGCTCGCTGTACAGCGTGCACGACGTGAGGTCGCCGGCCGCGAGCAGCGGCAGGAAGTGCCGGTTGACCGTGTCGTTGCCCGCCAGCAGCAGGCAGGTGCCGACGTAGCAGACCGACACGACGAACAGCAGGTCGGGCACGCCGTTGCGGACCAGCTCGCGGTGCACGATCGCGGTCTCGACCGGGCCGAGGCCGAGGCCGCCGTATTCCCGCGGCCAGCCCGGCGCGAGCCATCCGCGGGCGCCGAGCAGCCGGTGCAGCGAACCGAGCGCCTCGGCGCGGGCGGGGCCCTCGGCGGCGGCCCGCGCGACGAGCGGCCGCCCGGCCGGCCCGGTGAGCAGTGCGCGTACATCCTGCTCGAACGCCAGCCGCTGCGCGGTGAACGGATCCGATTCGTCCATTGTGGACGGCTGTGCGGTGGACGTTGTGGTGCTCACGGCTCACCTGCCCCGTCGGCGGCCAGCCGGGCGACCTCGTCGTCGGAGAGCGCCTCGAGGCGGGCGATGAGCAGCTCCTCGACATGCCCGGCGAGCCGCGCCACGGTCCGCAGGGCGAACAACTGCTCGACGGTGACGGCGACCCCGAAGCGGTCGTGGAGCCGGGCGGTGAGCTGCGTGGCGAGCAGCGAGTGCCCGCCGAGGTCGAGGAACGCGTCGTGGATGCCGATCGGCTGGGCGCCCAGCAGCTCCGTCCACAGCTCCACCAGCGCCCGCTCCAGGTCGCTCCCGGGCGGCGTCACCACCCGCCCGGGGTCGTCCGGCGGCGGCGCGACAGCGGCGGGCGGTGCCACGGCGCCGGGTTCGGCGGTGGATGCCGCCGCGGTGGGCACGGGCAGCGCGCCCGGGCGATGCTCGACCCAGTAGCGGCGCCGCTGGAACGGGTACGTCGGCAGCGGCACCCGGCGGCGCCGAGCCGTCCCGTGGTACGCCCGCCAGTCGACCGGCACCCCCGCGCTCCAGAGCCGGGCGAGCGCGTCGGACACGGCGGAGCCGCCGATCGTGGCCGCGTCCGTGGCCGGCAGCGTGGCCACCACCACCGGCCGGTGCTCGCCGTCGTGGCCCGCCGCCAGGGCGCCGAGCGCGTCGCCCGGGCCCACCTCCAGCAGCACCCGCGGGCCGTCGGCCAGCAGCGTCCGCACACCGTCGGCGAAGCGGACGGTGCCGCGCAGCTGCCGCGCCCAGTACGCCGGGTCCGTCGCCTCGTCCTTGCCGATCCAGCCGCCCGTCACGTTGGACACGTACGGCAGCTGCGGCGCCCGCCGCGGCAACGCCGCCACGATCGCGGTGAACGCGTCGAGCACCGGGTCGAGGACCGGCGAGTGGAAGGCGTGCGAGGTGTGCAGCCGCCGCGCCGGCACCCCGCGGGCGGCGAGCGCGGCCGCGACGGCCTCGACGGCCTCGACCGGGCCCGACAGCACGCCGACCCGCGGGCCGTTCACCGCGGCGACCGCGAGCCCGTCGCCGGCCGCGGCCAGCTCGGCGAGCTCCGCGGCGGGCAGCGCCACGCTGAGCATCGCGCCCGGTGGCAGCTGGGCGACGAGCCGGCCCCGGGCGGCGACCAGTTCGAGGGCGTCCTTGAGGTCGAAGACGCCGGCGAGGCAGGCCGCGACGTACTCGCCGATGCTGTGCCCGATCATCGCCTCGGGCCGCACGCCCCAGGACATCCACAGCTGGGCCAGTGCGTACTCGACCGTGAACAGCGCCGGCTGGGCCAGCGCCGTGTCCCGCAGGTCCCCCGCGCCGTGCAGCAGCGCGTCGCGCAGGTCGACGCCCAGCGGCGCCCGCAGCAGGCCCGCGCACTCGTCGACGATCTCGCGCACGAGCGGCTCCCGCGCGTACAGGCCGGCGGCCATTCCGGCCCGCTGCGCGCCCTGGCCGGGGAACATGAACACCACGCCGCGGTCGGTGTCGGGCACCGCGGACGGCCGCGGACCGGCGCCGTCCGGCGCCGCCAGCGCAGCGCACACGGCCGCGGCGGACTCCCCCACCACCGCCCGGCGGAACCGGTGCGCCCGGCGGCCGACCTGCAGCGTGTACGCGACGTCGGCGAGCGGCTGCTGGGGCGTGGCGACCAGGTGGGCGGCGAGGCGCTGCTCGGCCGCGGCGAGCGCGGCGGGCGACGCCGCCGACAGCACGATGACGTGCCGGTCGCGGCCGGGCCGGCCGGGACCGGGCGCCGGGGCCCGCGGCGGCTCCTGCAGCACGACATGCGCGTTGGTGCCGCCCATGCCGAACGAGCTCACCCCGGCCCGGCGGGGCCCGTGGCGGTGCGGCCAGGCGCGCGGCTCCCGGTGCACGGTGAAGCCCGCCTCCGCCAGCCGCGCTTGCGGGTTGGGCCGGTCGAAGTGCAGCGTGCCGGGCACGACGCCTTCGCGCAGCGCGAGGACGGCCTTGATGAGCCCGGAGACCCCGGCCGCCGCGTCGAGATGGCCGATGTTGGTCTTCACCGAGCCGAGCAGGCACTCCGGGGCGCCGCCGACGCGATCCATCGCCTCGGCGAGCGCGGCGACCTCGATGGGATCGCCGAGGCCGGTGCCGGTGCCGTGCGCCTCGACGTAGCCCACCGTGCCGGGCGCCACCCCGGCCGCGTCGAGCGCCTCGGCGACCACGTCGGCCTGGCCCCGGGCGCTGGGCGCGGTGTAGCCCGACTTGCCGGCGCCGTCGTTGTTCACCGCGGAGCCGAGGATCACCGCGTGGACGGTGTCGCCGTCGGCGAGCGCGTCGGCGAGCCGCTTGAGCACCACGACACCCGCCCCGTTGCCGGCGACGGTACCGCGGGCCGCGGCGTCGAACGCCCGGCAGTGCCCGTCGGGCGACATGATGCCCTGCGGCTCGTACCGGTACCCGCTGACCTGCGGCAGGCTCACCGCCACGCCCCCGGCCAGCACCATGTCGCACTCGCGGGCCAGCAGCGCCTGCGTGCCGAGGTGTACGGCGACCAGGGACGTGGAGCAGGCCGTCTGCACCGTGACCGCGGGCCCGCGCAGGTCCAGCTTGTGCGCGACCCGGGTGGTGAGGTGGTCCTTGTCGTTGGCCAGCAGGATGCGGTAGCCGCCGACCGACGCGACCAGCGCCGGGTCGGCGAGCAGGGCCAGCAGGTACGTGCTGATCGCCGACCCGGCGTAGACGCCGACATGACCGTCGTAGCGGGTGGTGTCGTACCCGGCGTGCTCGACGGCCTCCCACGCGCACTCCAGGAAGATGCGGTGCTGCGGGTCGAGGATCTCCGCGTCGCGGACGCCGAAGCCGAAGAACTCGGCGTCGAACAACTCCACGTCCTCGACCACCGCCCGGGCCGGCACGTACGCCGGGTCGCGCAGCTCGGCGTCGGCCACGCCCGCGGCCCGCAGCTGCGCCTCGGAGAAGAACGTCACCGCCTCCCGGCCCTCGCACAGGTTGCGCCACAGCTCGTCGACCGACCGGGCACCGGGGAACCGGCCGGCCATACCGATCACCGCGACCGCGGTACCGACCTCATCGCCGGATGTCGTCACGTGTCTCCTCGCTTCCCGTGTCGGCGGCGTGCCGGGTCATCGCCGCACGCCGCTGCGCGCCCCGGCCGCGGGCCCGCCGCAGGTCGGCGCCGTCCTGCGGCGGG